>DATKHX010000171.1:0-4055 GCA_035510075.1 Allostellaceae bacterium | reverse complement strand
GCGCCCAAGGGCCGACGAGACAACCATCGTCGATTGGGCTCCGGTCATCGTTGTCGGGCCGGCAACCCGACTCCCCGGCATGACCCCCGTGCAGCCCGCCCCTGCGTTCAGGCCACCCGGCGCCATACCACCACGATCGTTCTGCCGAACCGATGCCCGGTGACACGGTCGGTGAGGCGCGAGATTGGAACCAGGAGCTTGTCCCACACAGCGATCTGGCGCGGCGACGGCATCGACGAGGAGAGCAGCAGCCGGTTGGCGAGGGATGCGAAGAACCCAGCGCTGTCCAGCATCAGATTTGCTTCGAGGCGGCAGCCGGGCGGGGTCAACGCCTGCAGCGTCGCGCGGTTGTAGCGCCGGTAATGGCCGACCGCGGCGTCGAACGGCGTGAACAAAGACTGATGCGCCGGGGCAAGGACCACGAGGTTGCCGTCCGGCGACAGCAGTTGGGCGGCGCGGGCGAGCTCCGCGCCATCCTCGGCGATGTGTTCGAGCACGTCCAAGTAGAGGATCGTGTCGACCCCGGCGCCGGGGTCGACTGCCGCGGTCGTGCCGGTCACGACCCGGCATCCCGGTGGCAGCTCGTGCGCCTCCAGCCGTCGTTCGATCCGGCCGGCCAGGTCGGGATCGGGCTCGAGGCAAATCCATCCGCGCACTCGGGCGTTGTGCAGAAAGACCGTGTTCCCGCCGATCCCGGCGCCGACCTCCAGCACTCGGCCGCCGATAAACGGCCGGAGGCGGCGCGCCATATAGGCTTTCCAATTCGCGGCGGCCGCGAACAGGTCGAGCTCGGCACCGATGTAGCGGTAGCTCACGCTACGGGACGCGCCAAGCCGATCACGGTTTTGTGCCGGTCGCGTCGGCACCGTTCGCGCTCGGCAACGAAGGCCGCGCAGTCGACCGCCGGCACGATCGGCCGCGTGCCGCGCCGCGCCAGCATCGTCAGGCTCGCCGCAATCGCGACGACAAAGGTTTGCAGCACGATGATCAACAAATCGCCGAGTGCGGCCGTCGCCCACCCGGGGACCGCAAGATCGGTGGCAACCCGAACGATCGCGACGCCGACGATGCCGATTGCGGTCAACGCCGCGATTCCCCCGGCGCCGAGCAGCACGCGGGCAAAGATCACGTCGCTGTAGACCGACATAGCGCTGAGGCCGTGGACGATCAATGTCGCGAGGGTCATTTTGGATTCGCCCGAAGACCGCGTGCCGCGGATCGTCGGAACCGTCGTAAACGGCAACCGCGAGCGGATGACGCAGGCCGCGAGATTGTTCCAAAGATCCGACATGTAAACGAGGCGGCGTGCCGCCGCTGTCGGGATCAGGCAAAAATTGCCGAAATCGATCGCGCGCCCCGTCAGCGCCCGAAAGACCATCCGGTAGAGCCGATACCAAAAGCGAAAAGCGGGAGGCTCACCACGCTTGGCCCGCCCCGCAAGCACGACATGCCGCGGATGCCTCGCGCTCTCGGCGAGAAGTGCCGCGATATCATCGGGGCGGTCCTGCCCATCGCTGTCCATGACCAGCACCGCATCGACCGCGTCGTCTTCTACGATCGCGCAAAGCCCCACCGCTATCGCCCGCTGATGGCCGAGATTGGCGGCAAGCCGAATGATGTCGACCGACGCGATGCAGGACCGTGCGGACAGCGCAATGCCGGCGACATCGAAAGCCACGCTGGAACCGTCGTCGACCGCGTAGACATAAAACACGATCCCCGAGCCGGCGAAGGTATCGGCGATGTCGGACAAAAGGGCGGTGAACGCGTCCCAGTCGTCGAGTACCGGCGTCACGAGCGCAATTGTCTTGGTCATGCCGTTGGGTCATTGGAACCAGCCCGACGAGATTATCGGAGACGCAGTTAACGAAGGATGAAGCGCGGCCTGCAGGACTTCACTCACCGCGAAGTGTTAACCGCCTCTTAGCCGGCGCCCGCTTACCCTGATGTTGCGTTGTCAACATCGATCGACATGGCTCCGAAATTTTTCGCGGCTTCGCCGCCGGCTGCCGGCCGGAAAGCAGCCTATTGTTTCGTCGTTCCAGGGATCGCGCTGCTGCTTGGCGGAGCGCTGGCAGGGCTGTGGCATTGGGGGCCGCATTCGCTCTACTTTGCCGTGTTGCGTTCCCTCGGCTTCGGGCCGTTTCGCTTTCCGTTTCTGGACATCCATGCGGTTCTCGCCGCCGTCCAATGCCAGCGTTATGGGATCGACGTTTACCTATGGAACCCGTGCGACGCGCTTGGCCGCCCGCATGTCTATTCTCCCTTGTGGCTCAGGATTACCCCCGATTTTTTGAATACGAGCGCGACGACCGCGGTCGGGCTCGGGCTCGGGCTGGTGTTCATTGCCTCCCTCGCAACGGTGTGCCGGCCGGCGACGGGCCGCGAGGCGCTCGTCTTGGCGCTGACGGCGCTGTCGCCGATGACGGTCTATGCGCTCGAACGGGCCAACACCGATGTCGCCGTGTTCTTGTTGATACTGGCGGGATGCGGGCTCGGCCGCACCCCCCGTCCGTGGCGGTTCGGCGCCTACGCGCTCTATTTCTTTGCCGGCCTGCTCAAATACTATCCTTTGGTGCTGCTGGTGCTGATCGCCCGCGAGCGGCGGCGCGACGCAATCGCGATCGGGGCAACCGCTGGCTGCGTCCTGCTGGTGCTCGCCGTCTGCGGTCGCTCGGAGCTCGCCAAGGCGTTGGCAAATATTCCTTCTGCTTCCTATTACACCGGCTCGTTCTCCGCCCTGAACCTGCCGTTCGGCTTGGCCGATATCCTGAACGGCATCCATTTCCACCGGCTCGTCGGCGTTTTTCTCTTAACCGCTCTGGTCGGAATTGCCGCCGCCAGAACCCGCCGCACACTGCCGCTGCTCGACCGCGCCGAACCGGATTGGCGCCCGTTTGAGGCGCAATGCCTCGTCGTCGGCGCGCTGGTGCTGGTCGGTTGCTTTTTCGCCGGCCAGAACATCGACTACCGCGGCATCTATTTCGTGCTGGTCATGCCGGGATTGCTGCTGCTCCGCCGCGCCACCCCGCAGGCCGAGGTCCGGCGCTTTCTGGCGCAGATGATTGCGACCGTGCTCTTTATCGCGTGGGAGCCGGTTTGGCGAGCGGCGGTTCGCGCCGCGGCCTTCGCACTCCCGGGCGCGGCGCTGCGCCCGCGCGGCGAGACCTTGTTTTGGCTCGGCCGCGAGCTGGTGTGGTGGGGGTTGATTACAGGTCTCGCGGCGGTCGCGCTAGGTTACTTGCGGCGGCTGCCTCTCTTTCTCGACGCGAGCGCGGCATTCCCGAACATATGGCTACGGCGCCGGCAGCAGCCCGGCTGATCTGCCGTCGAGGTGCGGTCAGCGCAGCCGCGCGGCGAGCGCCGGCAGAGCGGCGATGTCGATGCCGTGACGCGCCGCCTCGGCGATCAATGCCAGCGGGTCGGCGCCCTCGCGCAGCCGGACGAGCGCCCACAGCAGGGTCGAGCGGGTGCCGCTGCGGCAATGCGCGACGACCGGCGTCGCCGCCTCGCGCAAAACCGCGGCAAAGGCGTCGACATCGGCGCGCGTCAGGCTGGCCGCGGTGATCGGGATGTGGCGGTAGGCGATCCCGTGCGCCTCGGCGAGCCGGCGCGCTTCGGCCGCCGGTAGTTGGCCGGGGTCTTCGCCGTCCGGCCGGTTGTTGACGATCGTGCGCACCCCGGCCTGCGCCAGCGCCTCGATATCGGCGCCATCGAGCCGACCGGCGGCGCTGAGCCCCGGCGCCAAGGGAATAAGCTCGGCTGTCATGCTGCTCCTCCGCAAACCCGATGGCGCAGAATCGCAGCCCCCGCCGCCGCGGTCACCCGAAAAATCAGGCGAAAAATCGGGCGGCGAAAAAATCGGGCGGCGAAAGCATCAGGCGGCGAATTGCGGCCGCTGAATCATGTCGCCGGCGCGGATCCAGAACCGCTCGAGCCGGCGCAAGGTGACGGTCGTCCCTTGCAGATCCTCGGCGCCGACCAGCGCCTGGCCCAGCATTTCCGAATGCCGGCGGTGCATCGCCGTCAGAGCCTCGCGCAACCGGGCGCCCTTT
>DATKHX010000170.1:0-2946 GCA_035510075.1 Allostellaceae bacterium | reverse complement strand
GTCACCGGGCATCGGTTCGGCAAAACGATCGTGGTGGTATGGCGCCGGGTGGCCTGAACGCAGGGGCGGGCTGCACGGGGGTCATGCCGGGGAGTCGGGTTGCCGGCCCGACAACGATGACCGGAGCCCAATCGACGATGGCTGTCTCGTCGGCCCTTGGGCGCGGATCGGCTGCGCCGGTCTTTGGCTGGATCGGACGAAGGCCGGCGCGACGAGGCAATACGGGCTTGGCCACCGTCGGCTACCTTCGGGAAAATATCCTAGTGCCGTCACTATGGTTCCTACCATCGTGGCTACGGTAAAACTCCATGATATCAGAGGCAGATGAGGCAGAGGCGGCGCCAGCCGTAAAAATACCAGCCGCGACAATGTCGCGAGCGCACCCGACATCGCGGTCGAGCGCCAGCTGACGGCGCGAGCTCGCAGGCGGCTGCAGATTGCATAAATACTCAACGTGAAGGGAAGCGCCACTACCAGGTCGATGAGGTAATGCTCTTCCAGCCCGATCGTCGCCATGGCTATCAACGCTGCAAAAAGGGCGAACGCCACACGCCACGCCCGAGCCAGCCGGCGTGCTTCCACGGCCGCCAGCAGAGCCCAAGCGAAATGCACGGAGGGCACGCAATTGCGGGGAGCACTCGGGACTGCCAAAACTGTCGGAACCAGCGAAAGCGTCGATGGATCGGGCAGCGCGTCGGGAAAAGCAGCGCCGAACGCGTAGATCGGCCCCGCCGCCGGGTTAAGGCGGTACAGCAACAACGCAATCGCACCTGCCGCAAGGGCAGCATTCCGCAAAACCCCGGCTTCGCGGTTCCCGGCGCGCACGTCTAGGGCATAACAAACTGAAACAGTCGCGGGCAACCAGCCATATGTCGTGCCGAACGACTGATGGAGCAGGGGATGCGACCACAGTATCTTGGCGAGCGTGGCGCTTGCGGCAGTCCCAAAGGAGCTGTCGACCACATAAGCCGGCGCGTCAAAGGTACGCAAATGATATGTTGTTAACTGTTGGCCGACCAGGGCGAATCCAACAACCAGCAAAATGGGGTGCGGTTTGGTTGGGATCAGCCATAAAAGTGATAAAGGGTTTACCCGAGGTCAACACGAACGAACGGCTCGGATGTTTTCGGCTGATTGCTGCGGGCTGCGCTCCGGTCGGGTCGACCCCGAATTACGGGAATTGGGCTGATCCGCGAATCGGCCTCTTGCACTGCGGCCGCGCAGGGCCACAATCTGTGGCATGCAGACGACAAACGACATCCGCTCAGCGTTTCTCGACTACTTCGCCCGGGACGGCCATGAGGTCGTCGCGTCGAGCCCGCTGGTGCCGCGCAACGACCCGACCTTGCTGTTCACCAACGCCGGGATGGTGCAATTCAAGAACGTCTTCACCGGCCTGGAGAAACGGCCCTATCGGCGTGCCGCCACCTCGCAGAAATGCGTGCGCGCCGGCGGCAAGCACAACGACCTCGAAAATGTCGGCTACACCTCCCGGCACCACACCTTTTTCGAGATGCTCGGCAATTTCTCGTTCGGCGACTACTTCAAGGACCGGGCGATCGAGCTGGCTTGGAACCTGATCACGCGCGAGTTCGGCCTGCCGCGCGATCGCCTGTTGGTCACGGTCTATTCGGAGGATGACGACGCCGCGGCTTTGTGGGCCAAGATAGCCGGCTTGCCCGAGGACCGCATCATCCGCATCGCGACCTCCGACAATTTCTGGGCGATGGGCGATGTCGGCCCGTGCGGCCCGTGCTCGGAGATCTTCTGGGACCACGGCCCGGATGTCCCGGGCGGCCCGCCCGGCAGCCCCGAGGCCGACGGCGACCGCTTTGTCGAGATCTGGAACCTCGTCTTTATGCAATACGAGCAGCTGGGCCCCGGCGAGCGCGTGCCGTTGCCGCGCGCCTCGGTCGACACCGGCATGGGGCTCGAACGCATCGCCGCGGTGCTGCAAGGGAAGCACGACAACTACGACATCGACCTCTTCCGCAGCCTGATCCAGGCTTCGGCCGAGGCTTCCGGGGTGGCGGCGGACGGGGCGCACGCGGTCTCGCACCGGGTCATCGCCGACCATCTGCGCGCTACGGCTTTTCTGATCGCCGACGGCGTCCTGCCGAGCAAGGAAGGGCGCGGCTATGTCCTGCGCCGGATCATGCGGCGGGCGATGCGCCATGCCCACATGCTCGGCTGCACGGAGCCGCTGATGTGGCGGCTGGTGCCGGCGCTGGTCCAGCAGATGGGTGCGGCCTTTCCCGAGCTCGTCCGGGCGCAGCCGCTGGTCACCGAAACCCTCAAGCTCGAAGAAGCCAATTTCAAACAGATGCTCGACCGCGGGCTGCGCCTGCTGGAGGACGAGACGGCGCGGCTCCGCCCCGACGAGCCGTTCCCCGGCGAGACCGCGTTCCGGCTTTACGACACCTATGGCTTTCCGCTCGACCTGACCGAGGACGTGCTGCGCGCACAGGGGCGCAGGGTCGCGGTCGAGGGCTTCGAGGCGGCGATGGCGCGCCAGCGCGAGGAGGCGCGAAAGAGCTGGATCGGCTCGGGCGAGGCAGCGACCGAGGCGGTGTGGTTCGCGCTGCGCGAGGAGGTCGGCGCCACCGAGTTTCTCGGCTACCAGACCGAAACCGCCGAAGGCGTGGTGCTGGCGATCCTGCGCGACGGTGCCCGCGCCGCCGAGGCTGCGATCGGCGACGAGGTCGCGGTCGTCGTCAACCAGACGCCGTTCTACGCCGAGTCGGGGGGCCAGGTCGGCGACACCGGCGCCATGTTCACATCCGGCGGCGCCGAGATGGCGGTTGGCGACACGGTCAAGAAGGCCGGCGACCTGCATGTCCACCTCGGCCGGCTGGCCCACGGCGCGCTGAAAGAAGGCGACGCCGTCGAAATGCGCGTCGACGGCGACCGGCGCCGCCGGGTGCGCGCCAACCATTCGGTGACGCA
>DATKHX010000169.1:0-8821 GCA_035510075.1 Allostellaceae bacterium | reverse complement strand
CCGCTCGCGTCAGTGTGGATCGTCTCGGCCGCGACCGGCTGCACCGACAGCGCAAAGCCGGTGGCGAGCGAAGTCATTACAAAACCGCGCCGCGTCCATTGCGAACGCGCCACAAACCCTTCCAATTCGCCGTCGACGGCGTCCATTTTGTCCTCCCCGGGTCGCAATAACGAGACGCGAGGATAAGGGACGGACAGGGTTGGGCAGAAGCCGCTGCATCCGCGCGTCACGGCGAAGTGATCGACGCTCCAAAGCCGTGTTCCCTGGACCGGCAGGCTGTCGGACAGACCGCCCGGACCGAGGTGCTTGCGCCGATGCGCAATTACCGGACGGCGAGGAGGTGGTCTACCATCGCGGGGGCGGCGCCGAGGTAGTTGGCGGGGTCGGTCAACGCCCGCAGCTTCTCGGAGCCGAGCGGGCCGGCGACAGCGGGAGTTTCGAGTAGCACGTCGAGGAGCGGTCGGTCGCTTTCGATCGCGGCTTGGCATGCGTCGTAGACGAGGTCGTGCGCCTCGGTGCGGCCGGTATGCGGGGCGAGCCCCATCATGACCGCTTCGGCGACGATCAGCCCGTGGGTGATGCCGAGGTTCTTTGCCATCCGCGCCGGGTCGACGATCAGCCCGCCGAGCACAAACCGCGACTGATGCAACGCGCCGGCGGCATAGCCGAAGGCCTCGGGCACCGCCACCCATTCGACATGCCAAGGCCCGGTCGCGCGCTCGAAATCGGCGACCATCGCGTCGAGCGCGAGCCCGGCGTGTTGGCGCAGCATCTTGGCCGCGGCGAGGATCAATTCGCACGAGATCGGGTTGCGCTTTTGCGGCATCGTCGAACTCGATCCGCGGCCGGCGACATAGGGCTCGGCCGCCTCGCCGAGCTCGGTTGCCGACATCAGCATCAAATCGTAGGCGATCTTGCCCAAACTGCCGGCGAGCAGGGCCAATGCCTGCACCGTCTCGGCGATGCCGTCGCGGGTGACGTGCCAGGTGATCGGCGGGTCGCCGAGCGCGAGCTCGCGCGCCAGCTCGCCGCGGCTCTTGACGACCTCCGCCCCGTTTCCGAGCGAGGCGAGCGTGCCGGCCGCACCGCCGAACTGGGCCAGCAATACCCGCGGGCGCAATTGCGCCAGCCGCTCGGCATGGCGGTCGAGCCCCGACAGCCAGACTGCCGCCTTGTAGCCGAAAGTCACAGGCAACGCGTGCTGCAGATGCGTGCGCCCGGCCATCGGCGTGTCGCGATGGCGCCGGGCGAGATCGGCCAGATGCCCGCGCGCCGCCGAGAGATCGGTTTCGAGCAATTCGAGCCCGGCGCGGATCTGCAGCACGACGGCGGTGTCCATGATGTCCTGGGTCGTCGCCCCCCAATGCAGCCAGCGCCCGGCCTCGCCCGCTTTGTCGGCGATCTGGCGGACGAGCGGCAGGATCGGGTAGCCGACATTCTCGGTCTCGCGCTTGAGCCGCGCGAGGTCGAGGGCTTCGGGATGCTCGACGATCTCGGAGGCAGCTCGCGAGATCGCCGCCGCGGCGTCGGCCGGGATGATGCCGAGCCGGGCCTGGGCGCGGGCGAGCGCTGCCTCGACCTCGGTGCAGCGCTCAAGGAAGGCGTGGTCGCCGAAGATCGCGCGCATCGCCGCGGTGCCGAACATGTCGGCAAAGATCGCCGAGTCGAGAATGCCGATCGTCATCAGGTTTACCGCTTCTGCCGCTTAAACCGTCGGGGCGAAGTGCATCAAAGCAATCTACGCCCAGTGGCCAGCGTTGTCCTGACCATCACGCTTTACTTGGAGCGGCCGTGCCCAACTTCTAAGACCTGAAGCATCGTACCTTCCTTTGCGAGTTAAATACGCTTTGCCCGGACTTGATCCGGGTATCCACGTCTTCGGAAGCCGGATGGTCGCGCGCAGGGAAGGCATGGATGCCCACGGATCAAGTCCGTGGCTGAAGGCCCACGGGTCAAGCCCGGCGAAAGCGACCTCAACTGGATGGGGTCGCTCAGCCGCATCGACCTAGCTGAAACGGAGGCCTCGGGACGACCCGCTGGCAAACGGTGCTTGGGATACAAAGATCGATGCTGGGACGAAAGGTTGGGTCAGGGATAAGAGAAATCGACCCAGCCTGCCGGGGTCAGGCGCTCGAGCGCGGGAAAGCGGGCCTTGTAGGCCATCTTAGCACTGTCGGCGATCCAATAGCCGAGATAGACGTAAGGCTCGCCCCATCGCCGGCATTCCTCAACGAGCCACAGGATGCTCCAGCTGCCGAGGCTGCGCCTTTTCTGCTGAGGATCGAAAAAGCTGTAGACGGCGGAAATCCCGTCATCGAGCCGGTCGATCAGCGCGGCGGCGACAAGGCCGCCCGCCGCGTCGCGAAATTCCGCAACCTCGGTGCGCACCGGCGAATCCTCGACCATGCCGCGATACTCGCGATAGCTCATCGTCGCCATTTCGCTGTCGCCGTGCCGGAGCTGTTGGTAGGACGAAAACAGCCGGAATTGCTCCGGCGTCGCGCGCGCGGGCGCCAGACCGGCGGACAAATCGCGGTTGGCGTTGCGGATGCGCCGGGTCCAGCGGGCGTCCTGGAACCGCTCG
The DNA here is from genome assembly GCA_035510075.1 of Allostellaceae bacterium. Classification (GTDB taxonomy): domain Bacteria; phylum Pseudomonadota; class Alphaproteobacteria; order ATCC43930; family CGMCC-115725; genus AP-15. The sequence continues at coordinate 6,237 of DATKHX010000169.1, read as the reverse complement.
ACGGCGATGCGCACCGGCACGCAGGCGGCGCAGTTGCGGCAAGCCGGCCGGTAGGCGAAGTGGTGGCTGCGGCGAAACCCGGCCCGCGACAAATCGTCATAGGCGAGTGCTGCGGCCCTGCCGTCGAGCTCGACGATCAGCTTGCGCTCGGCGCGCCCCGGCACATACGGGCAGGCGACCGGGGAGGTGGCGAAAAATTGCAGCAGCGGGGCGGCGAGGCTGGCCGGCGCCGCGCCGCGGCGGCGCTCGTGCCGCAGCCGGTCGCTCGCCGGTCTGTCGCCACCGTCAGCCGGGCCGAGATCCATCCCTCTCCCCTACCTGCCGAGTTGCCGTCATTTCGCCGAAGTATGCCCTCCTTTCGCCCAAGTATGAACGAGAGCGGGCCGAAGGTGCCAGCCCCATGCGTTCGATCACTTTGGAGCGGCGGTCACTTTGGCCCGGCGGTCCAGCGGAAGCCGGTCAATACGTCGTTGTCGAACCTGCACTCGACCGCCAGATGTCGGGCGACCGTCGTGTTCGGCGGCAGGTTGGGCCGGTCGCCTTCGACACGCGCGACGATCGCCGTCAGGCTGGTCGCCGCGGCTTCGCGCTTGGTGATGTCGATGTCGGCGCCGGGATAAGCCGATTTCATCAGCTCCGCGCAACGATCGGCCATACCGCCTTGCGGGACCAGGCGGCAGGCCGCGACGGCACAGCAGAGGAAGCCTGCGGCGAAGGCGGCGGCATGGGCTCGTCGATTGCGGAGCATGCAGCGATACTGCGCGGTGAAGCGTTCGAGATCAAATCTGGGTCGCGGGGAGCTTGGCGATGCGTGCGCAATTGCTGACCGAAGCAAAGCGGCCACTGACGGCGGCGGATGTGCCCGCGCCCCGGCCTGGGCGGCAGCAGGTTCTGATCGCGGTGCGGGCGTGCGCGGTGTGCCGGACCGATCTGCACGTGGTTGACGGCGACTTGACCGACCCGAAACTGCCGCTCGTCCTCGGCCACGAGATCATCGGCACGGTCGTCGAAAAAGGGGCTGAGGTCGACCGTTTGGCGCTCGGCGACCGGGTCGGCGTGCCGTGGCTCGCCTGGACCTGCGGGGTCTGTGAATACTGCCGCAGCGACCGCGAGAATTTGTGCGACCGGGCGCGCTTCACCGGCTACCAGATCGACGGCGGCTATGCCGAGCTGACCGTCGCCGATCAGCGCTACTGCTTCGCGATCGACCCGCGTTACGGCGATGTCGAGGCCGCACCCTTGATGTGCGCCGGGCTGATCGGCTACCGCACCTTGCGGATGGCGGGCGACGCGCGGCTCGTCGGCATCTATGGTTTTGGCGCCGCCGCCCACATCGTGGCACAGGTGATCCGGCACCAGGGGCGGCGGCTATTCGCGTTCACCCGCTCGGGCGATCGCGAGGCGCAGGATTTCGCGCGTCAGCTCGGCGCCGAGTGGGCCGGAGATTCGACGACGGCACCGCCCGAGCCGCTCGACGCGGCGCTGATCTTCGCACCGGTGGGGGCGCTTGTGCCGGCCGCCCTCGCCGCGACCAAAAAGGGCGGCACGGTCGTCAGCGGCGGCATCCATATGAGCGACATCCCGTCCTTCCCGTATCGCATCCTGTGGGAAGAGCGCGTCGTGCGCTCGGTCGCCAATCTGACCCGGCGCGATGCCGAGGAATTTCTGGCGCTCGCGCCGCGGGCCGGAGTGCGGGCCGAGACGGTTGCGTATTCGCTGGAGCGGGCGAACGACGCGCTCGCCGATCTGCGGCACGGCCGATTGCACGGCGCCGCGGTGCTGGTGCCGTAGGCGGTGAGGGCGCCGCAGACGTCTTGGGGAAAAGCCGGCTAGTCGGCTCGAACGTTGGAGCGCCGGGCGTTTCCGCTTTCGGGGCGCGCTCGTGCCGTGCGAAGGTTTCCAACCAGCGTGTCGCAGCAATCGAAGGTGAGGATTGTGAAACCGCCGAGGCGCATGAACGCTTGCCGCCGGCCACTGCCCGCCACTGAACGGCGAGTCGGCGAAAGGCGAGGGCGGCGATGACGGCTTTTCCAGCGGAAATCGATGTCGCGGTGATCGGCGCCGGCGCCGCCGGGATCGGCGCCACGCGGCGGCTCGTCGAAGCCGAAGGAGTGAGCGTGCTGGCGCTGGAGGCGCGCGACCGGGTCGGCGGCCGGGTCAACACGATCGCCCCTACCGGCTTCGCGCTCGACCGAGGTGCGGAATGGCTGCACTCGGCCGACCGCAACCCGTTGTCGCCGATCGCCCAGCGGCTCGGCTTTTCCGTGCATCGCCGGCCGCCCGAATGGACCTCGCGACTGTCGAGAAGCGGCGAGACGCCGGAGGCCGAGGCCGATTGGCTCGCCACCCGCGAACAGCAGGGCCGGGCGCGCCGAAAGGCGGCATCCGAACCGGAGGATCGCTCGCTGGCGAGCGTGCTTCCACCCGGCGGCCGCTGGAACCAGCTTCTCGATGCGACCAGCACCTGGGGCAACGGCGCCGAGCTCGACCGCGTCTCGGTCAAGGACTACGTCCGCTACGACGACAACAGCACCAACACGAACTGGCGCCTGCGCGAAGGCTATGGCCGGCTGTTCGAGAAATTGGCCGAGGGGCTGCCGCTCGCGCTGGAGACAGCGGTGTCGCGCATCGACCACGGCGGTCGGGCGATCGGGATCGAGACGGCGCGCGGCACGGTGACGGCGCAGCTGGTCATTGTCACGGTGCCGCCCACGATCCTAGTCTCCGAAGCGCTCCGGTTCGACCCGCCCTTGCCGGAAAAGGTCGCGGCGGCGGCCGGGCTGCCGCTCGGGGTCGACGACAAGCTGTTCATCGCGCTGGATGACGCATGCACTGACCTCAACCAGGACGGGTTTCTGGTCGGCTCGACGACGCGGCGCGACACCATGAGCTATCAGTTGCGGCCCCTCGACCGGCCGGCGATTTATTGCTTTTTCGGCGGGCGCTTTGCCGCGGCGATGGAGCGCGAAGGGGAGGCGGCGATGTTTGCGTTTGCCGCCGGCGAATTGGCGAACATCCTCGGCAGCGACATCCGCCGTCATATCGCGCCGCTCGCCGCGACCGCTTGGCTGCACGACCCGTGGTCGCGCGGCTCCTATTCCTACGCCTCTCCGGGCCACGCCGGCGACCGCGCGATCCTCGCCGCCCCGGTCGACGACCGGCTGTTTTTCGCCGGCGAAGCGACCTCGCCCGACTTCTTCTCAACCGCCCACGGCGCCTATATGAGCGGCATCACCGCCGCCGACGCCGCTCTCGCCACCCTGCGGGCACGCTGAGGCTAAACCAGCCGCGGCCGCTCGTTGATCGCGGGGACCCGGATTCCACCGTCATCGATGCGGATCGCGCTGATCGATCCGGTGGCGACCTCGATCCGATTGTAGAGATCGAGCGGCATGCCGAGCGCGAACAGCAGCGCCGCGCGGATCACGTCGCCATGGCTGACGACCACCACGGTCCCCTCGGGGTGAGCCCGGCGCAGGTCGAAGAGGGCGTCGACCGCGCGCTCCTGAACCCGGCGCCAGCTTTCCCCGCCCGGTATCGCGGCGATGCTGCGGCAGCTTTGCCATGGCACCCAGCGTTTGTCGGACCTGACTTGGTCAAAGGTCAAACCGGTCCATTCGCCGAAATCAACCTCGATCACGTCTTCTCGGATAACGACCGGCCGCTCCAGCCGCCCGGCGATAATTTCAGCGGTTTCCCGCGCGCGGTCGAGCGGGCTTGCATAGATCGCGTCGACCTTTTCGCCGGCGAGGCGCTCGGCGATTGCGGCGGCCTCGGCGCGGCCTTTCGGTGACAGGCCGATCCCGGTCATGCGTCCGGCGGCCAACCGGCCCTGCAACGCGTGTTCGCCATGCCGCACTAGATGAAAGAGCGTCAAATTGCTGATCCTCGACCCATGATGGGCAGCGAGGATCGTAGCATCCGATTACAGGCGCGTCTCGCGACCTGCCGACGTTGACAATCGCGGTTACGGCTGGTGTATGGCCGGGCATGAGAAGCCCTTCGTCGTTCGGACTCCTCGCGCTGCTCGCCGCGGTGCTGCTCGTCGGCGGTGCGGCGGCGGAAGAGCCGATGCTGCACGTCTATAACTGGTCGGATTACATCGCCCCCGACACAATCCCGAAATTCGAGCAGGAGACCGGGATCAAGGTAACCTACGACGTCTATGATTCGAACGAGGTGCTGGAAGCGAAATTGCTCGCCGGCGGCTCGGGCTACGACATCGTCGTGCCGTCTGCCAGCCCGTTCATGGCGAGGCAAATCGCGGCCAAGGTTTACCTCCCGCTCGACAAGAGCAAATTGCCCGGCTGGAGCAATCTCGACCCGAAAATCCTCGACCTCGTTGCCGCGGCCGATCCCGGCAATGCTCATGGCGTGCCCTATCTGTGGAGCGTGACCGGGCTCGGCTACAACAAGGCGATGGTGCATGCCGCACTCGGCGACAAGGCCCCGGTCGACAGCTGGGCGTTGCTGTTCGACCCGGCGAACGCGAAGAAGCTCGCCCCTTGCGGCATCTCGTTGCTCGACACGCCGCAGGAAGTGGTGCCGGCGATGCTCGCCTGGCTCGGGCTCGATCCGAAGAGCCTCGATCCGCGCGACCTTGATAAAGCGATCACCGCGCTCGAAAAGGTCCGGCCCTACATCCGCAAGTTCCATTCCTCGCAATATATCAACGATCTCGCGGGCGGCGATCTGTGCCTGTCGCTCGGCTATTCGGGCGATGTCGTCATCGCGCGCAACCGCGCCCATGACGCCCATAACGGGGTTGAAATCGCGTTCCGCGTGCCGAAAGAAGGAGCGCAGATGTCGGTCGACATGCTCGGCATCCCGGCCGATGCATTACACCCGGAGAATGCGCTGCGCTTTATCGACCATCTGCTGCGCCCGGCGGTGATCGCCGACATCTCCGACGCGGTCTCCTATCCCAATCCGAACATCCCGGGGACGACATTGGTCGAGCCCGCGATCCGCGACGATCCCGCGGTCTATCCGCCGCCCGAGGTGCGCCGCCGCTTCTTTGTCGACCTGCCGGCGCCGGCCGATTACGAGCGGGCGCGCACCCGCGCCTGGACCCGGTTCAAATCCGGCGAATAGCGGTCGCTTCTCGGCTCACGGCGGATGGCGCTCCTCGAAATTGCCGGAGTCAGCAAGCGTTTTGGTACGACCGCGGCGGTCGACAATGTCAGCCTGGACCTCGAACGCGGCGAACTCTTCGCTCTGCTCGGGCCGTCGGGGTGCGGCAAGACCACCTTGCTGCGGTTGATCGCCGGCTTCGAGACCCCGGACAGGGGCCGCATCACCGTCGATGGCGTCGATGTGACGGCGCTCCCGCCCTTTGAGCGGCCGGTCAACATGATGTTTCAGTCCTATGCGCTGTTCCCGCATATGGATGTCGCCGCCAACATCGGCTTTGGCTTGCGCCAGGAGCGGATGGAGCGCCGCCGCCGGGCTGCCCGCGTCGAGGAGATGCTGTCGCTCGTCCAGATGTCGGCTTACGCCCGGCGCCGGCCGCACCAATTGTCCGGCGGGCAGAGGCAGCGGGTGGCGTTGGCCCGCGCCCTCGCCAAGATGCCGAAGCTGCTGCTACTCGACGAGCCGTTGGCGGCACTCGACCGCAAATTGCGCGACGAAACCCGGCGCGAGCTGATCGGCATTCAGCAGCGGGTCGGGACGACGTTTCTGGTCGTCACTCACGACCAGGAAGAGGCGCTCGGGATGGCCTCGCGGGTTGCGGTGATGAATGCCGGCCGGCTCGTGCAGATCGGTGCGCCAGCCGAAATCTACGAGCGGCCCAATTCGCGCTTTGTCGCCGGGTTTGTCGGCGAGGTTAACCTGTTCGAGGGCGAAGTAGTGTCCGGCGACGGGTGCCGGATGCTGCGCGTCGCAGGCATCGAGCAGCCAGTCCCGCTGCCCGGGTACGCCGATCTGCCGGACGGCGCCGCGGTCACATTGGCATTGCGGCCGGAAAAGCTGTTGCTGTCGCACGAGCGCCCGGCGGGGTTCGCGGCGACGGCGACCCTTGTCGCGGTCGATTACCAAGGGCCGGTGTCGCTGCTTCGCCTGGTGACGCCGGCCGGGTTGCGGTTGAAAGCGCATGTTTCGAGCGGTGCAACTGGCGGTTTCGCCGGCGGAGCGACGGTCTGGGTGAGCTGGATGCCGGAGGATGCGGTCATGGTCGGCCGATGATCGGGATCGGGCGCCCGGGCCGGCTGGCGCTGATCGGCATTCCGTTTCTGT
>DATKHX010000168.1:0-8518 GCA_035510075.1 Allostellaceae bacterium | reverse complement strand
CCAGCCGGCCGCTTCCCGCGGCCCGACGCGCATGCCACACCCGCCCATAACCGCGCGGCCGAAATCCGGGTGGGGCGCTCGGTCGGCCTCATAGCCGCGGCCGGTCGGGTTTGATTGTGGGCTTGTTAGTATCTCAAATTGACAAATTCGGATTGATCTGCTAGATATCGGCAATTACGCAATATTGCGCGTCGCTTCTACGTCCGTGACGCGCCGTCTGCATTCGGACTCTTTCGCTCCGGCGAACCGTGACCAGGCTCGACATCGCCGGGCATCATCGATCTCCCCGGCAATTCGAGAGCTCACCCCGGCGCCCGGAAACCAAAGCGCCTAACTCGCTAACCTCGCTGCGGTCGTCGTTGGGCAAAAGTGTTTTATTTCTTAAGGTAACAATAATTAGATCAAACTTTTAATCACTTAGATAACCTTTTTTTATAAAGGTTTGTCGATTCTGTTCTTTCAGCCGAGCCGCAATAAAGTTCCTCGAAGAACCTGACCTGAAATGAATTCCGTCACATCAGCAGCTTACCAATCGTCATCGTCGTTCCCGCCAAAGCGCAGGGCTGTCCGGGTAAAAATTTTGCGGCAGCAAAAAATGGAAAAATCGGCGGCCCAACCCGCCTTGGCCGGGCTCGACCCGGCCGTCCACGTCGTGGGGGCCCCGAAAAGAAAACGTGGATGCGCAGAACCAACCCGCGCAAGACGGTCAGCTCTTTGATCTTTTGCAATTCTTCTTTGTAGGCCAGGCATCGAAGGAGGTTTATACGGTGCATTTAACAAAATGCTTAGAGAAATCCATAAAAATAGTCGAAGATAAGTACCGTAACATGCTTGAAGAGAGTGAAATACGCTTACAGGTCAAGCACGACTTCGCTACGTATAAGGCAATCCGCCAAACTCACGGTCATCGTCACCTGAATCAGGCATTCGACACCCGGTACGTCGAATTCGGCGCCGACGATTTTTGGCTGCTTGCCGAAAATCAGGCGCGAGAACCGATCGCGACTTACTGCCTCCGCCGGTTCGTCGTCGACGACTTCTACGACCTGATCCGGTCGCTGACGCTGTGGTTTTCTTTGCGCCCGCAGCCCGCCGACCCACGGTTCGTCGTGCAATGCCGGATCCCGTCCTTCGGCGGCGAGATCGCCCACGGCGGCGGGCTGTGGATCCGCGACGACTATCGCGGCGCCTCGCGACTAGCCGTCGTGATGCCGCGCTTTGCGCGTGCGGTCGCGTTGCTCCGCCGACCCTTCGACCACGACAGCGCGATGATCCGCGACGAGCCCGACGATCGGCCCGACGCTGCCGAGCGCAAGGCGACCTATATGGGAAGCAGGGTCTACGGGTTCGCTCGGGTGCGCCGTATCATCGATGGCTGGTTCCCGCCCGAAGGGCGCGAGGCCATCATCCACCTGTGCCACGCGACCAGAGCGGAGGCGATCGCCTCGCTGTTCGACCCGCCCGTAGCCAACGGCGGCCTACGGCTTGCGGAGTTCGGGAAGCGGCCGCTCGTTGATCAGCACAACCAGCCGATCCACACGCCGGCCATCCTGAGCAAGCGGCAGGAGCAGGCGAGCGTATGAGTACGACAGGTTCTTTTCGACAAGGCTGATCAGGTGATAGCTCGGTGTGCCGGCGGCAACGGCCTGCCGATAATCCTCGATGGCGTCGTCGCGCATAAAGCCTGAGGGCATCTCGCCGAGAGTGCGATTGGCGTAGCCGTCGCCGTAGGAGTTCACTGCCCCCCAAAGACGAAAGCGGTATCCGGCCGGATTTGAGCTGGCGGTGTCCACGATGTGCGCCCGCCCGCGCGCGATGTTCAACAGCTCAAGCGAGTCGAGCGACTCGCTTGAGGGCAGTCGCCGTCCCCTGCGGGCATTTCCCCAAAAATTCCGAAGCTGACCAAGCCATTCGTCATCGGCTGAGATCGCGGCAGGCGGTCGAGACAATCTTATGGAAAAATCCTCGGCGCGCGACTTCATTTGCGGGCCGCAATCTCGGGAGACTGCCGCGGGTGGTTTTCTGTTCGGAATTCTGTCTTTGGAGGGTCGCCAAAGACGGCGGTCGGCGGGCTCGCTTTGAAGCCATGGTGGGCGAGTGGCGTTCGGGCCGCGGTTTGCCGCATCGTCCAACCGCTTGAGCCCCTCGACGACGTTGTTGAAGACTTCGCATCGATCGGGACGACCCGCCCTTCCGGGGTAGGCGAGGATCAGACGCTTTGCGGCGTGTGCCGAAATTTCGTAAAAAGCCGCTACGGCTGCCAGAGGGCTGACGACGGAAGGCTCGAACGTAACCAACAGCACGTCGCGGATCGGCGCAACGTGAACGAAGCCGAGATTTCTTACGGCATTTGCTATGACATCGACGTGATCCGCGTCGCGGCCAAGCCGTTGCGCGAGTCGCGCGGGCTCGGCCGGCCATGCCTCTCCCGCTTCATCGAATATGACACCGGGGGCTTCTGATTCTGTGGCTGTCAATTGTCGGCGCTCCCGATAACGGCCACCCACCCCCTTTCGGGCCAAGCTCTCTTTATTTCGACTTGATCGCTATGCCAGATGGAGCGCCGTTATTTGACGAACTGGTCTGTTGACAATACTTCCAATAACGGCAAGCGTTGGTCCAAATTCCGTCTTAATCGCGTCACTACAACCGATCTTTGGTGAAAGAAACTTCATTCGGATTGAAGGGCCACACCTCTGTCACATACGCCGGGAATTGCGGATATGGACCCGGTGGCTCACCTCTACAAACAGGAGGCATGTCCTCAAAGCATCTGGCCGCCATCGACGGCGATGTTTTGGCCGGTGACCCAGCCGGCGAGCGGCGACGCTAAGAAGAGCGCGACGCGCGCCACCTCATCGGGATGGCCCAGCCTGCCGAACGGGATGCTGCGCAGGATGGCGGCGTAGAGGTTCGGGTTGTTGTTCTTGGCGCGCTCCCAGGTGCCGCCGGGGAATTCGATCGAGCCTGGGGCAATGCAATTGACGCGAATGCCCTTGCGCGCGAATTGCGCGGCCGTCGTCTGGGTGTATTCGAGGATCGCGGCCTTGACCGCCCCGTAAGGCGGGGTGCGTGCCGAGGCGCGAAAGCCTGAAATCGACGAGATGTTGATGATGGCGCCGGCATCCGATTTTTCGAGGTGCGGCAAGGCCGCCCGCGTCGCCCGCACCGTCGCCATCAGATCGACCGAAATGCTGACCGCCCAGCCGGCCTCGTCGTCGCTGGTGCCAAAACCCGAGGCGTTGTTGACCAAGATGTCGATGCCGCCGAGCGCCCCCACCGCTGCCTCGATATAGCGGGGAATGGCCTGCGCATCGGCAAGATCGCAGGCCACAGCATGCGCGGTCTGCCCGTGCCGGGCGATGTCGTCGCGTGTCTTTCCCAGCGCCTCGGCGCCGCGCGCGCAGATCGACACGGCCGCCCCGGCGTCGGCGAAGGCGAGCGCGATCGCGCGCCCGATCCCCCGGCTGCCGCCCGCCACCACCGCCCGTTTCCCGGCCAGATCGATGTTCATGCTTTTGCGCCTTTCGTCGATTGTGGACGCGAGCGATCTTGGCTGCCTTCCGCCGACGCGTCGAGGGCATCGAGAGCGGCTTGCCGTGAGGGCGCCGAGGTCCGATGCTGAGCCGGCTTAAATCATCGGAGGGGCGTCCGCCATGCCGACCCAATTCCTGATGCTGCCGCCGCAAAATGAGAAAACGCGCGAGTGGGCTGCCCGGCTTGCCGCGGCGGTGCCCGAGCTCGATGTCGTCGCAGCGGAAAACCCGGCGCGCGCCGAGCAGGCGATCGCCACCGCCGAGGCGGCCTTTGGCACGATCCCGCCGGCTCTGTTGCGCCAGGCGCGGCGCCTCCGATGGCTGCAGGCGCCGCAGGCCGCGCCGCCCGCCGGCTACTACTACCCCGAACTGATCGCGCATCCGGTCGCGATCACCAATTTCCGCGAGATCTACAACGACCACATCGGCACGCACGTGATGGCGTTCGTGCTGGCTTTCGCTCGCGGCTTGCAGCGCTACATTCCGCAGCAATTGCGCCGCGAATGGAAAAAGCCGACGCAAAACGAGGGGGTCGTCCATCTGCCCGAAGCGACGGTGCTGATCGTCGGGGTCGGCGGCATCGGCGGCGAGATCGCCCGGCTTTGCGCGGCTTTCGGGATGCGCGTCGTCGGCGTCGACGAGCGCCGGCGCGAGGCGCCGCCGGGGGTGGCGGAATTGCACCGCGGCGACGAATTGGACGCACTCTTGCCGCTGGCCGATTTCGTGATCCTGACCGTTCCGCACACCCCCGAGACCGAGGGCTTTATGAACCGCGCGCGCTTCCAGGAGATGAAAAAGACCGCGTTTTTCATCAATATCGGGCGCGGATTGACGACGCGGCTCGACGACCTCGCCGCGGCGATCGAGGCGGGCGAAATCGCCGGTGCCGGGCTCGACGTGTTCGAAGAGGAGCCACTGCCCGCCGGCCACAAATTGTGGACCCTGCCCGGCGTCTTGCTGACCCCGCACACCGCCGGCTACGGCCCCTATCTCGACGAGCGCCGCTACGACATCGTCCTCGACAATTGCCGGCGCTTTCTCGCCGGCCAGCCATTGCGCAATCTCGTCGACAAAGCCCGCTGGTTCTAAGCCCGGCTCACGCTTGTTTTGAGACCAACGATCGCCTCGTCGCCGTTCTCGGAAACCGTCGCCGGGCTTCCGCGGAATGGAGAGCAGGGCCGGATCTGTGCCGCACGTAGCCTCGCCAGGGGCTCACGAAAATACGAGATCGGGAGTATAGGACGATGCAATCGCCACCACCTGCGAGCGCGACTAGCGTGCATCTGGCGGTGCGGCCGGATTGGCTCGACCGCCGCCGTGAGGAGATCATTGATCCCGATCTGCCGATCGTCGACCCGCACCATCATCTGGTCGAGCGGCCCGAAACCGGCCGCTATCTGCTGCCAGAGCTGCTCGCCGACATCGGCGGCGGCCACAACGTCACGGCGACGGTCTATCTCGAATGGCTGTCGATGTACCGCGCCCATGGCCCGGCCCAATTGCGTCCGGTCGGCGAGGTCGAATTCGCCAACGGCGTCGCGGCGATGACCGCCGGCGGCGGCTATGGCAAAGCGCAGGTCTGCGCCGGCATCGTCGGCTATGCCGATCTGACTTTAGGGGCCCCGGTCGAAAAGGTGCTGGAGGCGCAGATCGCGGCCGGCGGGGGCCGGTTTCGCGGCATCCGCTTCATCGCCGCGACCCATCCCGACCAGGCGCAATGGGGATCGACGGTGATGCGGCCCGAGGGTTTGCTGACGGACCCTCGGGTGCGCGAAGGCTTTGCGCGCTTGGCACCGCTCGGTCTCAGCTTCGATGCGTGGCTCTATCACACGCAGCTCGGCGATCTCGTCGATCTGGCGCGCGCCTTTCCTGAAACCTTGATCGTGCTCGACCATGTCGGCGGGCCCATCGGGCTCGGCCGCTATGCCGGCAAGCGCGACGAGGTCTTCACCGACTGGCAGGCCGGGATCCGCCAGCTGGCTGGGTGCCCGAACGTCCACATCAAGCTCGGCGGGCTCGGCATGCGGATGTTCGGCTTCACGGTCCACACCCATGAGCTGCCGCCCGGCTCTGAAGAGCTGGCAGCGGCATGGCGGCCCTATATCGAAGCCTGCATCGGTGCCTTCGGCACTGAGCGCGCGATGTTCGAAAGCAACTTCCCGGTCGACAAGGGCAGCTGCGGCTATCCCGTGCTGTGGAACGCCTTCAAGCGCATCGCTGCCGGCTGTTCCGCCACCGAGAAAGCTGCTCTCTTCTCGACCACCGCGGCCAAATTCTACCGCTTGGGGTAGCGCATATCGAGACCCGATGCCCGCCTCAGGGCCGGTCGACCCGTCTCATTGGGCTGCCGTCAGCCCACGCTGGCGCAGGAGCGCGGCGATATCAGGATCGCGGCCGCGGAACGCGCGATAGAGTTCCATCGGGTCGCGAGTGTCGCCGGCGCTGTAGATGTCCCCGAGCCGCGCCGCCAATGCCGGGTCGAAGACGTCGCCCTTCTCGGTAAAGGCGGCAAATCCGTCGGCATCGAGCACCTCGGCCCAGAGATAGGCGTAGTAGCCCGCAGCATAGCCGCCGCCGGCGAACAGGTGCTGGAAATGGGCCGGGCGGTGGCGCAGGCCGATCTCGCGGGGCACGCCGAACTTCTCCAGGAACTCGCGCTCGAAGCGATCGGGATCGAGGTTTTCGGGATGCCGGTCGCGGTGCAGCTCGAGGTCGATCAGCGCCGAGGCGGTGTATTCGACCGTGGCAAAGCCTTCGTTAAAAGTGCGGGCGGCGAGCAGGCGGCGCAGCAGCGCCTCGGGAATGGGTTCGCCGGTTTGGTAATGGCGGGCGTATTTGCGCAAAATCTCCGGCGCCGACATCCAGTGCTCCAAAATCTGCGACGGGAACTCGACAAAGTCGCGGCGCACCGCGGTGCCGGATTGCGAGGGGTAGCGCACCCGGCTCAACAGCGCGTGCAGCCCATGACCGAATTCGTGAAACAAGGTCTCGGCGTCGTCGAAGCTCAACAGGGTCGGCTCGCCTTTCGCGAAATTGTTGTTGTTGACGACGATGGGCGCCACCCAGCCGTCCAGGTTCTGTTGATCGCGGTAGCGGCTCGACCAGGCGCCCGAATGCTTGCCGGGCCGCGCAAAATTGTCGTGCAGGAACAGCCCGACGTGATTGCCGGCGGCGTCGTGCACCTCCCATACCCGCACGTCGGGATGATAGACCGGCAAGTCGGGCCGCGCGGTGAAATTCAGGCCGAACAGACGCTCGGCGGTGTCGAACGCGGCCTCGACCATGTTGTCGAGGACGAAATACGGTTTCACCTCGGCTTCGTCGATGTTGTAGCGGCCGCGGCGCACCTTTTCGGCATAATAGCGCCAGTCCCACGGCTCGATCGGCTCGTTCAGCCCCTCGGCGCGGGCTGCGGCCTCCAGTGCTGCGCGCTCCTCGCGCGCCTTGTCCTTGGCCGGCGCCCAGACCTGCAACAGCAGCTGTTCGACGGCGTCGTCGGTCTTGGCCATCGAATCGTCGAGCCGGTAGGCGGCGAAATCGTCATAGCCGAGAAGCCGCGCCTGCTCCGCCCGCAAACTCATGATCTCGCGGATCAACGGAGTGTTGTCGGCCGGGCCGGGATGCGTCCCGCGCGCGGTCCACGCCTGGTGTGCGATGCGGCGCAGGTCGCGGCGCGCCGAGAACGTCAGGAACGGCTCGATCGACGAGCGCGCCAGGGTGACGACGTAACGCCCGGCGAGCCCGCGCTCCTCGGCGGCCTGCGCCGCGGTGTCGCGAACGAAATCGGGCAGCCCGTCGAGATCGCCCGCGTCGAGCGCCAGCCGCCATTCGCGCTCGTCATGCAGCACATTCTGGCCGAAGGCGGTGTGCAAGGCGGCCAGGCGCTCGTTGATCGCCGCCATGCGCGTTTTTTGTTCAGGGCCGAGCAGCGCTCCGGCCCTGACCAGGCGCAGGTGATGGCGCTCCAGAAGGCGCAGCTGGTCGGGCGCGAGGCCGAGCTCGCCGCGCCGGCCGTAAAGCTCGGCGATGCGCGCGAACAGTCCCGGATCGAGCGCCAAGCGCGTCTGGTGCTGGGCCAATTTCGGGGCATAGTCGCGGGCGATCGCTTCGAGCGCCGGATTGGTGTCGCTGGCATCGAGATTGTGGAACACGCGGCTCACCCGCTCGAGCAATTTGCCGCTGCGCTCCAACCCCTCGATCGTGTCGGCAAAGCCGGGCGGCCCGGGTGCGGCGACGATCGCCGCGATCTCAGCCGACTGCTCCTCCATGCCGCGATCAAACGCCGGCGCAAAGTGCTCCGGCCGGATATGATCGAATGGCGGCATGCCGAACGGCGTATCCCAGGCTTCGAGAAAAGGATTGTCGGTCATTCGGCTCCTCGGGCGGATTCACCTGATCATAGCGTATGATGTGGGGTGGGTCGCGTGTGGCGGCCAAGCATCGAAACCCATTGACGTTTGAAGGAAGGCGGGAATTGGACGATGACCAATGTCGTAACGTTTACGCCCGGCGGCTACCGCTTTCTGGAGCATGCGTTTCAGTATTCGGGCGGTGTCGCAGCCGCACCCGGCTTCGCTATCGAGCGGGCGCGGTTTCCCCACATGCTGCCGCTCGCCGAGGGGTTCGACGCGGTCGAGGCCCATCTGAAGAGCCGCGGCCGGCCGCCCGGCGCATTCTGCGCATGTGAATTGCGCTCGCCGGCCCAGTTCACCGATGAGGGATTCGTCGCGTTCAACCGGCATTACGTGCAGCGGCTTGAAACTTGGGGGATCTTTCTCGACGAGGTCAACCCGGTGGCGCGCTCGAATGTGTGCCCCGAAATCGACGCGCCCGCGACACCGTCGCTCTATGCCTTCTGCTATACGGTGCCGGCCGAGAGCGGCTATGCCCGGACCGATTTTGTCGCTGCCGGTAGCGGCGAGGCCGGCGGCGCCTCAGGCCCCTATGCCGACCGCATTGTCCGCCTCGGCGACACCTCGCCC
>DATKHX010000167.1:0-4004 GCA_035510075.1 Allostellaceae bacterium | reverse complement strand
TTGCGGCAGCTGCGCGCCGCCGGCTTTGCGACCGCAATCCTCTCGAACGGCTCGCCGGCAATGCTTGCGGCCGCGGTCGAGCACGCCGGGCTCGCACCGCTTTTCGACCACGTGCTATCGATCGAAGAGGTCGGCGTCTACAAGCCGCACCCAAAGGTCTACCAACTCGCCTGCGAGCGGCTCGACCGCGCCGCCGAAGCGATCGCTTTTATATCGTCGAACGGCTGGGACGCCTGGGCTGCCTCCGCCTTTGGCATGCGCGCCCTATGGTGCAACCGCCAGGCGCTGACGCGCGAGCGCCTGCCCGGCGCCCCCGACCGCGAAATCCGCTCGCTCGCCGAACTGCCGGCGCTGCTCGCTCCCTAGCCGTTCAGGGCTGGAGGCGGGACAGCAGGGCGGCAGCCGCAGCGGGCGCGCGCACCTTGGCGCCGTTGATGAAATAAATGAAGCAATCGAGGCCGGCGGCCTGCCAGCCGCGCGCGCGGCCCGCCCAAGCGTCGAGCGCCTCCGGCGGATAGCCGGCGGGCTCCTCGATGACCGAGCGGCGCAGCCGGGCATAGACAAAATCGGCGGTGAGGTGCTCGAGCGCCGGATATTTCTCGTCGTCGACGAGGGCGACTGCCACCCGATGGCGCCGCAACAGCTCGGGAAAGGCCGGCGTGTCGAAGCTCGCATGCCGCACCTCGACGACATGGCGCAGGGTGCGGCCGTCGACCTCGTGCGGCAACAATGCCAGGAAAGCGTCGAACCCGGCCTCGTCAAAGCGCAAAAACGGCGCGAACTGCCACAGGATCGGGCCGAGCTTGCCGCGTAATTCGAGGACACCACTCGCCAGAAACCGTTCGATCGATGGGCCCGCCGCCGCCAGGTCCTTGCGGTGGGTCGCAAATCGCGGACCCTTGACCGAGAATACGAAACCGTCGGGGGTGTCGTCATGCCAGCGGCGAAAGCTCTCGGGTTTCTGCGCGCCGTAAAACGTGCCGTTGATCTCGATCGCGGTGACCTGGCGGCTGGCATGCGCCAGCTCCTTCGCCTGCGGCAGCTTCGGCGGATAGAGCACGCCGCGCCACGGCGGGAACACCCAGCCGCCGATGCCGGTGCGGATGGCCGGGGCGGCGCTCATCGGCGGATCAGAAACGAGGTTGCCGGGCGCCGCCGCTCCCAGCCCGCGGTTTCGAGCATTGGCACATCCTCCTCCTCCGCCGGATAGCCGAGGCAGAAATAGCCGATCAGCTTCCACGCCGCCGGCACATCGAGGATCTCGCAAAGGGCGTGCGGGTCGAGGATCGACACCCAGCCCATGCCGATCCCCTCGGCGCGTGCGGCCAACCACAAGGTATGGATTGCGGCGACCACCGAATACTCCACCATCTCGGGCATCGTCCGGCAGCCGAGACCGTGTCCTTGCTCGCTATCGCGGTCGACGAAGACCGCAACGTGACAGGGCGCCTCGTCGAGCCCGCCGAGCTTGAGCCCAGCGTATCGCAATGCACGCTCGGGGGCCTGAGCAGCGAGTGCCGCGGCATTGGCCGCGGCAAAATCGGCGCGGATCGCATGACGCCGCACGGGATCCTCGACCAGCACGAAGCGCCATGGCTGGCTCAGCCCGACCGACGGTGCGAGCGAGGCGAGCTCGATCAGGCGCCCGACGGCATCCGCTGGCAAGGGATCGCGGCGAAAGCGCCGCACGTCGCGCCGCCACCGCAAGAGCGCCCGCAAGCGCTCGCGAAATCCCTCGTCGAATGCGGGTGCTGGCGCCATCTTCCCTCGTTCGAGCCGGTTCCCGGTTACATGGGAAGCTCCCCGCCCCAGATCGAGAGAACCCTGCCGATCCGGCTTCGGCAACGAGCGGGTCCAGAGCGCCTGTTGATTTCTCCTCCGCGGCACTTTAGATGCAAAGCGTCGGCCCGCCTCGCGTCCCCATCGTCTAGAGGCCTAGGACATCGCCCTTTCACGGCGGTAACAGGGGTTCGAATCCCCTTGGGGACGCCATTAATTTCAACGGATTACATCGAAGCAAGGCTAGCGGAGAACGCACTGTACGGCAAATATACGGCAAAGGTGTCCCAGGACGCGTGTGGGAGAGAGCCGCATCGAAGACGCGAGCGCGGTCCCTCAAAAAGCGCGGCGAACGACACCTAACATGGATCATTCACGAGGCGCACAAAGATGCGACGCGACGGCACCGAGGCGTGTTTTTTCTGGCGTCGGGTAACGCGGGTAACTCTAACGACGGCGACGCTCAACGCGGCCCGCTTTTCGAACGCATGATCGTTGCACCGGCTGGTTACGCGCCGACAAAGCTGTGAGCAATGCTCATCTCCGCCGCCAATCGGATCGCGTTTTCGCAAGGTCTGGAGGGTTTTTGAGAGGGACCCGCCCGACAGAAACAATGAACGAGCGGTTTTCCAGAATGGCGATCTCTGGGGACGGGCTGCTAGATCGAGGTAGCCTCCCCTCCCGATCGGTTGATTTCCGGATCGTTTCTGGTGATTAGCCGCGCACCGCGCTGAAATGTGATGTAGTCCCAGAGCCACGTGAACGCCACGATGAAGCGGTTCCTGAGCCCGATCAAAAAATAGATGTGCGCCACGCTCCAGAAAAGCCACCCTATGAATCCCTTGAGCTGGATGCGGCCCAGCCTCACCACGGCGCTCCTGCGGCCGATCGTTGCCAAATCCCCCTGGTGACGATAGCGGAAAGGCTCATTGAGGGGCTGCCCCGCAATGCGCGAACGGATCAGCCGTCCGACATAGCGCCCCATCTGCTTAGCGGCGGGTGCGACTCCAGGGACAGGATGCCCTTGGGTGTCCACCGCCGCAGTATCACCGATTACGAAAACGTTCGGCTTTCCCGGAACCGAGAGGTCGGAGCCGACCTTGGCCCGGCCTGTGCGGTCACGCTGCGCGTCCACCCAGGCGGCCGCTGGCGAAGCGACCACGCCGGCTGCCCACATGATTGTCCCGGCCTCGATGCGCTGCCCGTCTTGCAAGCTGATGCCATCGCCGTCGCAGTCGGTGACCCGGGTGGACGTCCTAACCTCTACGCCCATGTGCTCCAGGGCGTCATGGGCGTAGCGGGCCAAATCCGCTGGAAAGGCCGGAAGCAGGCGGGGCCCAGCCTCCAGCAGGAGGATGCGAGACGTGCGCGGGTCGATATGACGGAAGTCGGCCGCCAGCGTCTGGCGCGCAACCTCGGCCATGGCGCCCGCCATCTCGACGCCGGTGGGTCCGCCGCCGACGATGACGAAGGTAAGAAGTCGCTTGCGGCTATTGCCATCCGCGACAAGTTCAGCGCGCTCGAAGGCGATGAGGAACCGTCGCCGAATCGCGGTAGCGTCCTCAATGCGTTTCAAGCCCGGCGCGAATTTGGCCCATCGGTCATGGCCGAAATAGGAATGCGTGGCCCCCGTCGCTACGACAAGATAATCGTAATGGACCGTCACCGAATCCGTGTGTACCAAATGCGCCGCGGTATCAACCCCGGTGACCTCCGCCATGAGGACGGTCGCATTCTCCTGCCGCCGGAGAATGTGGCGAATGGGCCAAGCCACGTCGGCCGGCGAAAGGGCCGCGGTCGCGACCTGATAGAGAAGCGGCTGAAAGCAATGGTGGTTATGGCGGTCGATCAGCGTGACCTCGGACCGCGAGCCGGCGAGCGCCTTGGCGGCTTCCATGCCCGCAAAGCCAGCGCCCACGATGACGACGTTGGGATGGCGTGTCGGCGGCGGGTCCATTTCAGCTAAATAAAAGCGGCGGCGGGAAAAATCCACGTAGAGGAGGCGTCTCCATAAACAGGTTCGGCTTGATCGCAGGATTGGCGATCGCATTGCTGCTGCCGGCTGCCGCGATTGCTAATGACCATCATGTAATCGCACAACCAGACAGCCTCAAATGGACCGCTGCGCCGCCGGTACTCCCGAAGGTGGCGCAGACCGCGGCTCTGTGTGGCGATCCGGACAAAGCGGAACCATTCGTCTTACGGCTCAAATTCCCGGCCGGCTA
>DATKHX010000166.1:0-3753 GCA_035510075.1 Allostellaceae bacterium | reverse complement strand
ATTGCCGATTGTCACCAAGGGCTCGGTTGTCAGCCTTGGGCGTGCAATACCTTGCCGCCGGCGGTGACGGGGTTGGCGGCGATCAGCACAAAGGCGATGACGCAGGGCTCGGCGCCGCGGTTGACCCAATTGTGGATCGTGCCGCGCTGCACCAGCACGTCGCCCGCCTTCAGGTGGACGGTGGTGTCGTCGAGCTCCATGTCGATCTCGCCCTTCATGACGACGGCGTAGTCGATCGAGTCGGTGCGGTGGTTGCGCGGGGCGGAGCCGGGCGCCAATTCGAGCACGCGAAAGACGGTGCCGTCCGCGAGCGTGGTCCCGGTTTTGCGCAGCCCTCCGTCCGCGCTGCCGTCGTTGTCGACCGGAAAGCCCTCGCTCGTCCACACGACGCACGCGGTGGCCCCGGGGCGCGCCGAGGCCAGGTTTTTCGCGGTCTCGTCGATCAGCACGACGGCGCGGCCGGTGGCGTCGTGTCCGGTCACGACCCGGCGCAATTCGAGCGGCATCGGTCGATCTCCTCGGTTTGGTGGAATAAGGAGTGCGATCTTGGCCGCGCGTGCGGCGCGCCGCAACATCGGCAGGTGCGCGCCGCCGCGGATGCGCGCATAGTCCGGGCGGAGAGCGCGGAGTTCGCCGATGCTGTTGCGCGTCCGTTCGATCACCTATCTCGCCGAAGCCGTCAACGGCTACGAGCTCGTCGATCCGCGCGGGCGCGACCTGCCACGCTTTGCCGCGGGCGCCCATATCGCGGTGCGTCACGGCGATGGCGCGGTGCGCGACTACTCCTTGTGGAACGACCCGGCCGAGCGCCGGCATTATTGCATCGCGGTGTTGCGCGAGTGCCGCGGCGAGGGCTCGCGCCATTGGCACGAGACGGCCCGCGTCGGCGACCCGGTCGATGCCTCGATGCCGCGCAACAACTTTCCGCTGACCGAGAAAGCGGAGCGTTACCTGCTGCTCGCGGGCGGAATCGGCATCACCCCGATCATGGCGATGATCGCCGAATTGCGCCGCCGCCGCGCCGAGTTCCTGCTGCATTACTGCACGCGCTCGCCCGAGGCGACGGCGTTCCGCGACGAGCTCGACCTGCTCGCGGCGCAAGGGCGAGTGCGCTTTCACCACGATGGCGGCGACCCGGCGCGCGGGCTCGACATCGCCCGTGCGCTGGCGGACCCGAAGCCCGGGACGCATCTCTATTACTGCGGGCCGGCCGGCATGATGAAGGCGGCCGCCGCGGCCTCCACCGCCTGGCCCGACGGCACGGTGCATTGCGAATACTTCACCGGCCCCGCGGCGCGGTCGCCAGAGCCGTTGGGCAAGGACAGCCCGTTCCGGGTGCGGCTCGCGAAGAGCGGCGGCGAATACGACATCCCGGCGGGCGAGACGATCATCGACGTGCTGCGCCGCCACGATGTCCCGGTCAAGGCGTCCTGCGAGCTCGGCTATTGCGGCGCCTGCCTGACCCCGTATCGCGCCGGCGAGCCCGACCACCGGGACCAGATCCTCTCCGACGCCGATCGCCGGCGCTACGTATTGATCTGTTGCTCGCGCGCCAAGACCCCCGTGCTCGAACTGGATTTGTAGACCGGGGGCGGATGCTCCGTTGCGGCTGCCGTCACGATGGACTGAAGGCGGGCGGAATGTCGATTCTTCGTAACACCATCGTCGCGGGGCTCGTTTTGCTGGCGCCGCACCTCGGCGGCGTCTCCGCGGCGTATGCCGACTACCCGGTGGCGCCCGATGTCGTCTTGTTCTGCGAGCCGACATTGCGGCACGCGGTCGCTGACGTGGCGGCACTTTGGCAAAAGCAGACCGATGTTCCGGTGCGGGTCTTTACCTCGCCGACCAGCGCGATGCTTCAGCAGATAGCGCACCACGCGCGCGACGACGTGATCATCGGCGAGGGCGAGGCCGCGGCGGCGACGGCGAGCGCGCATCAGCTGATCAAGCGCGAGACATTGCGGCATCTTTGGCGCAACGAGCTCGTCGTGGCCGCCCGCGGCGTCGATGTAGAGAAAGCAAGCGCGGGCGAGAAGGCGAGCACCGGGCCGCCGGGCGGGACAGGCAAATTGGCGGCGCTCGCCGGCAAGGCGCCGATCGCGATCGTCGACCCGTGGGCGGCGACCGCCGGCGCCGACAGCGAAAAGGCGCTGCAATCGCTGGGGTTATGGCAGGCGGTCGGCGAGAACTCGACAGGCGTCGTCGACACCGAGGACGCGTCTTTTCTGCTGACGCAGGCAAAGGTGCAGTTGGCGATCGTCTACGCCACCGACGTCGCCTCCAATTCCGCCCTTGCCGTCGCCGACCGATTGCCGGCGGCGAGCTATCCGCCGATCGTCTACTGGGTGGCGCAGACCGAACATGCGCTTAGCCCGAATGCCGCCAAATTCATCGCATTCCTGCGTAGCGCGAACGCGCAGCAGCGAGTGCGCGCCGACGGATTGGAGGTGTTGCCGTGACCGCTCCCGCCCATTCCGAGACGGCTTCGGCGCGCGCGGCGCCGCTTCACCCGTTGAGCCGGCGCGTCATGCATTGGGTCAATGCGTTGGCGATTCTCGTCATGATCGGGAGCGGCTGGCGCATCTATAATTATTACCCGGCGTTGCCGCTGCATTTCGGCTTTCCGGAGTATCTGACCCTGGGCGGCAATTTCACCGTGACCGAGGCAGCCCACAACGAGGACGGGCTCGCCAATGCGCTAGCCTGGCATTTCGCCGCGATGTGGGTGCTGGTGCTGAATTTCCTCGCCTACCTGGTGGTGGGCTTTGTCTCGGGGCATTTCCGGCGCGATTTCCTGCCGGTCGGCCCGGCCGCCTTCGCCCGCGATTTCTTTGCCGCGATGCGCGGGCGGCTCGGCCATCGGCTCGGCGAATACAATGCGGTGCAAAAGGTGTTCTATTGGGGGGTCCTGGCGGCGATCCTGGTGACGATCCTCTCGGGTCTCAGCATCTGGAAGCCGGTGCAGCTCCAGGAGCTGACTTGGCTCTTCGGCGGCTACGAATTTGCGCGCGTCGTGCATTTCTTCGGGATGGCGACGATCGTCGGGTTTCTCGTCGTGCATCTGGCGCTGACGGCGCTGGTGCCGAAGACCCTGGTGGCGATGGTCTTGGGCCGCGCCTCCGACGCGCCGCGTTCCGCGAAGAGAGGGATAGGATGACCCGCCCGATCCTCAAACCCCGGCCGCTCGTAACCGGCATCGAGCGACGCCTGTTTCTGCGCCAGACGTTGAGCCTCGGCGCGCTGAGCCTGCTGACCGGCTGCGACATCTCCGACCAACCCAGCGTGCAAAGGGTGCTCGAGCTGATGTCGCGATGGAACGACCGGGCGCAGGCGTTCTTGTTCCGCCGCGAGGCGCTGGCGCCGACCTATGCCGAAAGCGACGTCGTGCACGACTTCCGCTACAACGCATTCTTCCCGGCCGCCGACGCCCCGAAACTATCGGCCGCCGATTATCGTTTGGAGTTGTCCGGGCTGATCGCCGACAAGCGGCCGTGGACCGTCGAGCGGCTTTTCACCCTGCCGCAGGAAAGCCAGATCACGCGCCATGTCTGCGTCGAGGGCTGGAGCATGATCGGCAAATGGAGCGGGCCGCGGCTCGGCGACTTCCTGCAGCGGGTCGGGGCCGACCTTTCCGCGAAATATGTCGGCTTCGAGTGCGCCGATGGTTACTATGGCAGCATCGACATGGCGACGGCCTTGCATCCGCAGACGATCATGGCGTTCAAATTCGCCGACGAAACCCTGCCGGCCAAG
>DATKHX010000165.1:0-26516 GCA_035510075.1 Allostellaceae bacterium | reverse complement strand
CGCACGTGGATCTATCGCCGGAGAGGCTTCAAGCTTGAAGAGATGTCGAAGTATCCGTCTGATTTGCGAATTCAGCTGAGTCCGTTGTGAAGCCCCCATGCTCTCGATCTCCTCGGCGAGGTTTTCCCAATCGAGCGGCAGGTTCGAGTCCTTGGCGCGGCGCAGCGCTGCGGCCTGTTCTTCGGTCCACAGCACGAAATCGCTATCGTAAAGTTCGCCGAGCTTGGCCATTGGGTCCTCTCCCGTTCACCCGAATGATGGGATTTCGACCTTGGGCATGCAAGCATTCGGCGATTGCGCGGCCGGATAAGATCGGCAATGACGAGCCGTCGATCGTTCGGGGGCGCGGCTGGGGCGGCGGCGGGCTGAACGCGGCCTGAGTTTTGCCGCTTTCTACTACACTCCGGTGGGCGGGGGCGGGCGGCCGTGGATGTGGACATTGCGCCCGCCGGCTTCTTCGAGGATGCGGGTAGCGGTCAGCTCGCGGTCGGGATCCTCGCATCGTACCCAGAGCAGCGCCGCCCCGGCCTCTAATGCCGCGCGAAAATCGGCGCTGTGGCGCGGCGCCGTGTAGTCGTCGAACAATTCCTTCAGTGCCACCCCGCCGAGCCCGGCGCCGACCAGAGCCGCGATCGCGACGGCAATCGGGCCGCCCGACAAGACGACGATCCCGGCGACTGTCAGGGGCCCGATGTATTTGATCTCATCACTGAGCCCAGCCGGCAAGATCGCCGGCTCGCGGCTCTCGGGCTCGCCCGCCGCGGCCAGCGAATCGTGAGAGGCCAGTACCGACAGATCGCTCTGCGCAAATCCGGCGGCGAGCAGTTTCGACACCGCGCCGTGAAAATGCCCACGATCGGGAAACGACGCCACCGCCTCGCGAATCACCGGAAAAGACGCCGGAGCCTCGGTCATGCCGATCCTCTCTTTCGCACCCGCCCGCTGCGCATGCTACCGTCAAACACCTGCCTCTGTCCGCCATCCTCGCGCCGCCGATGACCGAACCTGCCCGCCCCGATCCCGGCACCGCCGCCGCGGCCGCTGCCTCGCCGGTGATGGCGCAGTATTTCGAAATCAAGCGAGCCCATCCGGGCTGCCTGCTGTTCTTTCGGATGGGCGATTTCTTCGAGCTGTTCTTTGACGACGCGGTCGCGGCGGCACACGCGGTCGACATTGCGCTGACCAAGCGCGGCCGGCATGACGGCGCCGACATCCCGATGTGCGGCGTGCCGGTGCATACCGCCGAGACCTATCTCGCGCGGCTGATCCGCGCCGGGTTCAAGGTCGCGATCTGCGAGCAGATCGAAGACCCGGCCGAGGCCAAAAAGCGCGGCGCCAAGGGGCCGGTGCGCCGTGCCGTCGTCCGCGTGGTCACCGCCGGCACACTTACCGAGGAGGGGCTGCTCGACGCCCGCCGTCACAATTACCTCGCCGGGCTCGGCGAGGCCGAAGGCCAGATCGGCCTCGCATGGCTCGATTTGTCGACGGGTGCCTTCGCGCTGGCGCCGGCCGGCGAGGCGACATTAGCCGGCGATCTTGCCCGGATCGCGCCCGGCGAGATCTTGCTGCCGGAACGGATGCTCGCCCGCCCTGCGCTCAATGAACTGCTCGGCGAATGGAAGCCCGTCCTGACGCCGCTGCCCGATGCGCGCTTCGACAGCGACGCGGCGCGCCGGCGGCTCGAGAGCTTTTATCGCGTCGGCGCGCTCGACGGCTTTGGCAATTTCAGCCGGGCCGAGATCTCCGCCGCCGGCGCACTGGTCGATTATGTCGGGCTGACCCAGCAAGGTAAGGCGCCTCACCTGGAGCCGCCGCGCCGGGTGATGCCGGGCTCGGTCATGCAGATCGACGCCGCGACCCGGCGCAACCTAGAGCTGGTGACGGCCGCCTCGGGCGAGCGCCGCGGCAGCCTGCTGGCGACAATCGACCGCACCCTGACCGCGGCGGGGGCGCGCCTTTTGGCCGACCGTCTCGCCGCCCCGTTGACCGAGCCGGCAGCGATCGCGGCACGCCTCGACGCAATCGGCTTTTTGATCGATCGGTCGGAATTGCGCGCGGCGTTGCGCGAGGGGCTGCGCCATTGCGCCGACATCGAGCGGGCGCTGACGCGGCTCAGCCTCGGCCGCGGCGGGCCGCGCGACCTCGCGGCGTTGCGCCGGTCGCTTGGCGAGGCGGCAGCGCTTCGCGACCTGCTGGCCGAGCCTGGTCTCGTGCCGTTGCCGGAGCTTCTCGCCGCAGCCCGACGCGGGCTCGGCGAGCACGGCGTGCTCGTCGATCGGCTCGGGCGAGCGCTCGCCGAGGAGTTGCCGCTCTTCGCCCGCGACGGCGGTTTCATCGCCGACGGATATTCCGCCGAGCTCGACGAATGGCGCCGGCTGCGCGACGAGAGCCGCCGAATGATCGCGGCGCTCCAGGCGCAATACGCCGCCGAAACCGCCGTCAATGCGCTGAAAATCCGCCACAACAACGTGATCGGCTATTACATCGAGGTTTCGGCCAACCATGCCGGCAAGCTTGGGCCGGATTTCATTCATCGCCAGACGATGGCAGGCGCGCAGCGCTATACGACGACTGAGCTGGCCCAGCTCGAAACCAAGATCGCCAGCGCCGCCGAGCGCGCCCTGGCGTTGGAGCTGCGTCTCTACGACGATCTCGTCGGCGAGGTCATGGCGCGCCGCACCGAGATTGCCGAGGCGGCGGCGGCATTGGCGGGTCTCGATGCCGCGGCAGCACTGGCCGAGCGCGCGGCCGAGGCCGGCTGGGTGCGGCCTGCAGTCGAGGAAGGTATCGCCTTCGACATCGCAGGCGGGCGTCATCCGATCGTCGAGGCGGGGCTCGCGGCGGCCGGCGCCGGCGGCAGCTTTGTTGCCAATGATTGCACTCTGGCCGAGGAACGGATCTGGCTCGTCACCGGCCCCAACATGGCGGGGAAGAGCACCTTTTTGCGCCAGAATGCGCTGATCGCGATCATGGCGCAGATGGGCTCTTATGTGCCGGCGCGTTCGGCCCGGATCGGTGTCGTCGACCGGCTCTTCAGCCGGGTCGGGGCGGCGGACGACCTCGCGCGCGGGCGGTCGACCTTTATGGTCGAGATGGTCGAGACCGCGGCCATCCTGAACCAGGCCGGTCCGTCATCTTTTGTGATCCTCGACGAGATCGGCCGCGGCACCGCGACCTTTGACGGGCTGTCGATCGCCTGGGCCACGATCGAGCACCTGCACGCGGTCAACCGCTGCCGTACCCTGTTCGCGACCCATTATCACGAGCTGACCGCGCTCGCGGCAAAATTGCCGTCGCTCGCCTGCCACACGATGCGGGTCAAGGAGTGGAAGGGCGAGGTCGTCTTTCTGCACGAGGTCGGCCCCGGCGCCGCCGACCGCTCCTACGGCATCCACGTCGCCAAGCTCGCCGGCCTGCCAAAAAACGTGACCGGGCGCGCTGAAGAAGTGTTGGAGATTTTGGAAAAGGGCGAGCAAGCCGGTGTCCTCGCTCGCCTCGCCGATGATTTGCCGCTGTTCAGCGCCGCCCGCCGCCGCGCGGAACCTGCGCCCCGCGAATCCGCCGCCGAAGTGCTGCTGCGCGACATCCGCCCCGACGAGCTCGCGCCCCGCGAGGCGCTCGACCTCCTCTACCGACTGAAAGCGTTGATCGCGGTGTGAAGGGCCACCGGACGCCAGCAAGACTTGGGCTTCGGGAGTGACTCCCGAAGCCCAGAACGCAATAGCCCTCTCTGCCAGCCGAGGCTACGCGGCGTGCAGCAGCTCCAGCGCCTCCTCGTAGACCGCCATGTTCTTGCCAAACGAAATCGCCGCGGCCTGGACACCGCAGACTAGATGCATCCAGCGCCACGGCTCACGGGTGGCATAAAATTCTTCCACGATCGCCTGGTGGTGCTTGAAGGCGTGCATCTCGGTGAAATTGTCGTGGCATACGATCTCGGCGAGGCGCGCGATCAGCGCCTGCGCGTCATGCCCAGAATTTACGTATTGCTGGGCCAGGTTGACCGTCGCCTTGACCTCGGGCACCGCCCGCATCAGCCCCAGGTTGCTGACCTGCGACCAGTCGGTCGGCGGCTGGTTGTGGATGCTGTGGGTGATGGCATCCAGCAATGCATCCTGCGAGCGCGGCGGCAAGGCCGCGACGGCAGCCCAATCCGGCTGCGGGGCTGGCTGCATCCGACCGGCGGTCGACCGGATCTCGGGGCCGGACTGCCAAGTCATCAGCAGCAACAGTTTGTTGCGCAGGCTCACGCCATCGAGCTTCAGCAGGTAGCGCCGCAGATTGGCACTGGTATGCAGGTGAACATCCATCGGATTGCCGCCGAGGGAGCGCAGGAAGAGGCCGGCAGCGCCGATCGACAGGGCTTCACCCGCACCTTCGAGCGACAGCCCCGCCGCGAGGGCTTTGGCCATCAGCACCGGGATATCGGCGAAAACGTCGACCCGCCCGAGGGCTTCGCCCAGTTCGCCGATCGCTGCGGTTTCATCGTCACCGCTCTGTTGGCGGGTGACGCGGGTCATCAGCTCGTGTTCCTCGATCAACGTTTCGATCTCCGGCAGAAACGGCGCGACCGGGAAGCGCGACACGTAGCGCACCGCCGGCCGCATCAGAACGGAGAAATACGCCGAATCGACCGCCTCGTTTTCCAGCGCGCGCCAAGTGAACGCGGGGAAAGCAAAGTAATGGTCATCGACGATGTTTTTGGGAATCGCCACGCTCAACAGCAGATCGAAAGCCTCGATCCGCGGAGCATGGTCCCACAGCCACAGGAACAGGTGGTCTGCCTTGTTGCTCTCGCCGCGATTGACGGCGGCAAGGAACGCCGCCTTGGTCGCCTCGACGCCGCCGCCGTCTTCCGGAGTAAACTCCAGCAACGTGTACGGACCCATCGCCGGGTGGTGGATGTGCTTGTTCGACAGTGCCACATGCTGCATCACCGGCAAAAAGCGGTCCTCGCCTTCCAGGCGCCCGACCAGCTGCGATATCGCATGCAAGCCTACCAGAGGATGGAGCGGACCGCCGTGATGCCCCGGCGGAAGGTCGGTGGAACGCACCACGGCGAGGGCCGAGGCGGTCAGCATGGTTTGCGTCGGCACCCCGGCACGCAGCTTGTCCAAGGTGCGATCCAGGATCTCATCTGGGGGCGTATCCTCGATGAACTGGACCAACGGCTCGATGGCGTCGGAAAACTGGACACGTTGCGGCGTCGGCATGGTGAGCTCTCCTTAAGTGCGGTCAGGTCCGGCTTGCTGCTTCACTCTCTCGATGGACACCCGCACGCTCGACGGGCGCCGCGTCTCTCTCTCGACAGAGACAACCGGGGCCTAGAAGCGCGGAGCGTTGTTTCACGGGGCGCCGTGGTGATTCGGGTTCGGATGTGCGGCCTCTCTTGCGGCGATCAGCATATTGTATCGGGCAGCGAGGTCAATCGACTATCATCGAGGTTGTAGTTCAAGACTGCCAGCTATCGATTTTATGCATGGGTGATTTGAGCCGAACCTGACCCCCTCGACACGAACGCACGGGCAGCCGGCATCCGGAATTGACCTTCTGATCCCGTTCCGGCCTCGCAATAGAACGGGTAAGACAACTCTGACGGAAATCGCTGTAGATTTGATTGCTTCGCGTGTCGATCGCGCCCGGTAACTTGCGGTGATTGCGCCAGCCGCGTGCGACATCTTTTATTCTTCATTCGAGGACGGCACATGATGGAGGTGATCGTCGGTCTTTTCGTCCGTAACGACGGAACTTCGAGCACGACAGGTGTCGTATCGTTCGAACCGACGAATTACCCTTCCGAATGCAGTGGAATTCTCGGTTTTTCTCCTCGCACCCTAGGGTGAAGTGGCCGAGACGAGGGGACTATCCCTTGATCCTAGCGCCCGATTGATAGAAAATCCTGTCGAGTTTAGCAACTACCGCGCGCCGATGAAATTCGCCCTCACGCTTTGCTGCCTCGGCGGGGTCGTGCTGGCCGGGTGCTCCACGCTTCCGACCTCCGGCCCGACGGTGAGCCAAGTCTTCGATCAAGCGGTAACGGACGGCCAACGGCACTTTGACCTCGTCGATGTCGACGATCATGTCGTCGCGGCATTGCTGGCGCAGCCGGCCCCTAGCTTTCACACGCGATTTCAAAAATACGGCATGCCGCCCGCCCCGAGGATCGGGATCGGCGACACGGTCGCGGTATCGGTGTGGGAAGCGGCGGGGGGAGGGCTCTTTAGCGCGCCGGTGACGTCCGAGGGTGTTTCCGCCGGTGCCAAAAGCGTGACGCTCCCCGAGCAAGTGGTAACCCCGGACGGCGCGATCAGCGTGCCGTTCGCCGGCCGGATCGCCGCCGCGGGACGCACGCCGCTTCAAGTCCAGGACGAAATTCAACAACGCCTCGCCGAAAAGGCGATCGAGCCTCAGGCGATCGTCACCGTGACCAAGAGCATAACCAATACCGCGACGGTGTCGGGAGAGGTCGTCAACGGCGCCAGGGTGCCGCTCTCGGTCGGCGGCGACCGCCTGCTCGATCTGATTGCCGCCGCGGGTGGGGCCAAAGCGCCGGTCTACCAGACCTTCGTCAGGCTCTCCCGTCGAGGGGTGACAGTGACGATCCCGATGGACAGGCTCATCTCGGAGCCGGCGGAGAACATCTATGCATGGCCGGGGGACGTGCTGACCTTGGTTCAGGTGCCGCAAACCTTTTCGGTGTTCGGTGCGATCACCCAGAACACCGAGGTGCCGTTTGGCGCCGAGAAGATAAGCTTGGCCGAAGCGCTGGCCAAGGCCGGCGGACTGTTGGATCTGCGCGCCGATCCGCAGGGCATATTTCTGTTCCGCTTCGAGCCCGCGTCGGTCGTCGGCGCGCTCAAGGCTCCCACATTGCCCTCCGGGCCCGACGGCACTTCTCCGGTCGTCTACCGCCTCAATCTGAAGGAGGCCAAAAACTATTTCTACGCCGAACGTTTCCCGATCGAAGACAAGGATATCATCTACGTCGCCAACGCGCCGCTGACCGAGCTGCAAAAGGTCTTTACCCTGATAAATACGGTCACCGGGCCGGTGATCACGGGCGTCGTCGTCAGCCGCTCGGTCGGTCCATGATCGACGGTTTGCCGCCGTGATGGACAATTGAAAATTGTTGAAGGCCGGAGGGGCGCCCGCGGCGTCACGTGCCGACCAGCCCCAGTTGCGGGCTCGACGGCTCGGCGAAAGTGCGCTTGGGGATGCGCCCGGCGAGACGGGCGAGGCGGCCGGCTTCGACCGCGGCCTTCATTGCCGCGGCCATGCGAACCGGGTCGTGCGACTTGGCGATCGCGGTGTCGACCATGACCGCCTCGCAACCGAGCTCCATCGCCTGCGCCGCGTCGGACGCCGTACCGATGCCGGCATCGAGCACGACCGGCACCGGGCTGCGCCGGCAGATCAACTCGATCGCCGCCGGGTTGGCGATGCCGCGTCCGGACCCGATCAGCGACCCCAGCGGCATGACCGCGGCGCAGCCGACATCGGCGAGCTTCTGGCAGGCGACCGGATCCTCGTTGCAATACGGCAGCACGACAAAGCCCTTGCGCACCAGCTCGTCGGCGGCGTGCACGAGCTGCTCGACATCGGGGTAGAGCAGATCGCGGTCGCCGATCAGCTCGAGCTTGACCCAGTTGGTGTCGAGCGCCTCGCGCGCCAGCTCGGCGGTCAGGATCGCGTCGCGCGCTGTGACGCAGCCCGAGGTGTTGGGCAGGATGGGATAGCGCCCGCCGAGGAGGTCGACGAGGCTTTCGGCATAGCCTTCGAGGCTGATGCGACGGACCGACATCGTCACCATGGCGGGCCCGGCTGCGGCGAGCGCATCGAGCATCACCTGCTGGTTGGGATAGCGGGCGCTGCCCACAAAAATCCGCGAGCCGAGCGCGGTACCGGCGATTGTCAGGGTGTCGGTCATGGCGTCGTCCTACCTCGAACCTCTCTCAGCCGCCTTGCAGCGGCCGCACGATTTCAACCACATCGCCGGCGTTGAGCAGCGCCGCCCGCCATTCGGCGCGGCGCACCACCGCGCCGTTGACGGCGACCGCAAGAAACCGCGCGCCGGGATCGATGCCGCGCGCGGCGAGAAGCTGGGCGACCGTCGCCGCGCCAACCTCCTCGTCGATGCCGTTGATCTTGAGCCGGGTCATTGCGCGGCCACGGCGGCGCGCAACTGGCCGAAGCGGCGCGGCGAGAACGGGAGCGCCATCTCCGGCACCCGGCTGCTGAGCACATAGGCGCTGACCACCGCGGCGGTGACCGGGGTCAGCAGGATGCCGTTACGATGATGACCGGTGGCAATCACCAGCCCGTCGATCCCGCTCGGCCCCAGCATCGGCGCATCGTCGCGCGAGCCGGGGCGAAACCCGACCCAGGTCTCGGCCACCGGCAATTCCTCGATCGCCGGAACCGCGCGCCAGGCACCCTCGATCAATGCCAGGAGACCGCCGGCGGTTACCGAGGCGTCGAAGCCGCGCTCCTCGACCGTGCCGCCGACGATCAGCCTGCCGTCGTGGCGCGGCACCAGATAGCCGTTCGGCAGCCAGACGACATGCCGCAACAACGGCGCCGCGGAGTCCATCCGCAACGCCAGCATCTGGCCCTTGATCGGGCGGACCGGGGGCAGGTAGTCGGCGGGGATGCCGCCGATCTCGCGCGACCAGGCACCCGCCGCCAGCACCACGACATCGGCGGGGTCGCGACCGCGCGCGGTGACGACGCCGCGGGCTCGGCCGCCGGCGACCTCGACCTCTTGGATCGGGCAATGCTCATGGACGACAGCGCCGGCCTGCTGCGCCGCCGTGGCGAGAGCGCGGGTCAGCGCGCGGTTCTCGACCTGATGGTCGCGCGGGCTCAGCACCGCACCCGGTATGCCCGGCCGCAGATGCGGCTCGCGCAGCCGCGCTTGGGCGCCCGACAGCCATTCGATGTCGAGGCCGAGACCTTTTTGAAACTGATAGGTGAAGCGCAAATGCTCGGCATCGTCGTGGGTCAGGGCGACGACGATCGTCCCCTCGTCGCGATAGCCGACGGCGATGCCCGAGGCGGCCTCGAGCTCACGCGCGAATTCCGGCCACAAACGCTGGCTTTCGAGCGTCAGCCCGAGCAGCGTTTCCTCGCCCGGCTCGGTCTCGACCGCGGCGGCGAGCATTCCTGCGGCCGCCCAGCTGGCCCCATGCCCGGCCTCGCCCCGATCGTAGACCGTGACCGCGCAGCCAGCCTGCGCCAGCCGCCACGCGATCCCGAGGCCGATCACGCCGGCGCCGACGACGACGGTTTTCGGAGTATGCGGTGCAGCGCGGATCGACGCGGTTATGACGGACTCCCTTCGCCGGGCACGCCCGACCAGGTTCATTGGGTCTGATCTCAGCCGACCGCTCGCGCCCTCGAGGGCGCACCGATCGACACCCCAGCCACCCGCCAATTTCGGATCAGGGCGTTGCCGATGCAAGAATTTTCTGATCAGCCCCGACGCTCGGCGGCCAACGGCAGCCGCTCGCGCCCCGAGCGTGCCTGTCCCGCTCGGCGAGTACACGGCTTGATCGCAGGCAGCCTAAACACCAGCCTAAACAATAGCCCTTCGCCCGGCCGCGACGCGAAGCGGCACGTAGCCCGCGAGCTCGACCAGCCCCGGCCGATCCAGCAGCACGAGCACGCCGTCCTGAATCGTCGCGAGCCTTTGTTCGCGCAAGCGCTCGAGGGTGCGCGCGACATGAACCCGCGAAATCCCCGCGGCATCGGCGATGTCGCGCCGCTGCAGCGGGAACGGGCAGGTCGACCCGCCGTTGACCATGCCGCGCTGCCGCAGCCGGTCGAACGTCTCCAGCATCAAATACCCTATCCGCTGCTCGGCGTTGCTTCGCCCCAGCAGCGACAACCGCACGTCGGCGCGCTGCTCCTCTTCAACCCGCGTCTGCATGATGTTGAATGCAAAGCCCGGATGCTCGGTGAACAGGTCTGACAGACTGCGCCCCGAGAGAACGCACAGGGTCGCCGGGGTCAAGGCCTGCACCGAGTGCCTGACCGTGCCCAACAGCGCCGAGGCAAGCCCGATCATATCCCCGGGCAGCACAATGTCGAGTATTTGACGCGATCCTCTGGGCAACCGGTGGTAGCGTATCGCCCACCCTTCGAACAGGGTGTAGGCGGGGCCGCCGACTTCGTCCTCCTGAATAATGTCGACCCGCGGCGCGACCACGATGTGGTCTCTTTTCAATTCGGAGACAAAGGTAAGCTCCGCCTCGGAGGTGGGCCGGAACAACGGCTTGAGCCGAAGCGGACATTGCGCGCACGGCACGAACATCGGCGTGTTCTACCCCCTTGCCGCCGTTCATAATCTGACGAACCGCCCGAGCGCCAGCTAAATTCCAAAATGAATTCAATGTTTTCATCATCGTAAACAAAGTCCCGCCAAAATGGAGGGCGGCGGCGTTCGTGGTCTACTGCGTTGCCACAAATGGTGCATTGGGAGAGCGTCGCGGTTTACATTTGAGCTGGTTCGGCGCTCGGGCGGTTGCGCAGCGAGAGAATCGCGCTCCGAATGTTCGCTTCCGGCGGGTGCTCGCGATCGCGAGTGCGCTGGAGAGCGGTTGGGCCGCGCATGCGGCACGGCGCCCAACAGGCGCTGCGGCCTGCCGACCCATGCCGGGCAGATTAAAGCGCGGGCAAAATCGGCAGACGGCCTGTATGATCGCGCGGCCAGCCTGGGCAGGAGAGCGTAATGGATAAGGTCTTCCCGGACGCAACCGCCGCATTGGCCGGCCTGCTGCGGGACGGTATGACGATCATGGCCGGGGGGTTCGGGCTGTGCGGGATCCCGGAGAAGCTGATCGGCGCGGTCCGTGAATCGGGGGTGCGGCATCTGACCGTCATTTCGAACAATGCCGGGATCGACGGCGTCGGGCTCGGCGTGCTGCTCGAAAGCCGGCAAGTCCACAAGATGATCTCGTCCTATGTCGGCGAGAACAAGCTGTTCGCCGACCTCTACCTGAAAGGCGAGCTCGATCTCGAATTCAACCCGCAGGGGACGTTGGCCGAGCGGATCCGCGCTGGCGGCGCCGGGGTGCCGGCGTTCTTCACCAAGACCGGTGTCGGGACGCTGATCGCCGAGGGCAAGGAAACACGCGAATTCGACGGCGAGACCTACGTCATGGAGCGGGGCTTGGTCGCCGACCTCGCTATTGTCCATGCCTGGACGGGCGACCGCGAGGGCAACCTCGCTTATCGCAAAACCGCGCGCAATTTCAACCCGGTCATGGCGACCGCTGGCCGGATCACCGTCGCCGAAGTCGAGCATCTCGTCGAGCCCGGGGAGATCGAGCCCGACCACATCCACACGCCCGGCATCTTTGTCCAGCGGATCGTGCGCCCGGCATCGTTCGAAAAGCGCATCGAGCAGCGCACCGTGCGCCCGCGCCGCGCCTAACCCAGCGGCGCCTAAACCAAAGGAATTGCGACATGCCGTGGACCCGCGACGAGATGGCGCGCCGCGCCGCCGCCGAGCTGAAGGACGGCTATTACGTCAATCTCGGCATCGGCATCCCGACCCTGGTCTCGAACTTCATTCCGCCCGGGATCACGGTCCAGCTGCAAAGCGAGAACGGGATGCTCGGCATGGGCCCGTTCCCCTATGAGGGCGAAGAGGACCCCGACCTGATCAACGCCGGCAAGCAGACGATCACCGAACTGCCGACGACGAGCTATTTCGACAGCGCCCAGTCCTTTGGCATGATCCGCGGCGGGCATATCGACCTGTCGATCCTCGGCGCGATGCAGGTGTCCGAAACCGGCGATCTCGCCAACTGGATGATCCCGGGGCGCATGGTCAAGGGGATGGGGGGGGCCATGGATCTCGTCGCCGGGGTCAAGCGCGTCATCGTGCTGATGGAGCACACCGCTCGGAACGAGCCGAAGCTCCTGCATCGCTGCACCTTGCCGCTGACCGGGCAGCGGGTCGTGGACACGGTGATCACCGATCTCGGTGTCTTCGCGATCGGCCGCGACGGGATGACCTTGACCGAGCTGGCGCCAAATGTCGTGATCGACGAGATACGGGCCAAGACCGAAGCGGCGTTTGCCGTGGGGCTAGGCCTAGGCTAAACGGCGGACCGCCCGCCGCGGGGGCGCTCCCCCGCAGATCGGGCACGGGTCGCCCGCCCCGACGATGCGAGCACGCCCAAATCCGCACGCCGCGCTGTCCCCCGCGCCGGCCGGCGGCCCACAGCCGATCGTTGCGCTACCTGCATCTGAGGCCGCGCACAGGACGCTACGGCCCTTGGTCTCGCCGCCCTTCCGATAGATTTGCCGGCATGCGGCAGAACGCCGCGGTTGTGGCGGCGGCAAGAGGCAAATGATGCCGTGCTGCCAGCTCGGGGATGACAATCATCGGTCTTAACCTACATTTTTATTGGGATTTCCCGATACCCAATATATGCTGAGGAGGGTCGGGAAGATTGGCACAAGATGTTGTCAGGGTCCCGCGCAGTGGCGCATCAAGAGGGTGGTTCCGCAGGCAAATCGCGGGCTTTCGCGAAGCGCTGTGATGCTCCGTACTCTCGCCACAAAGGCTTGGCATATTGATTGCGTCACAAGGTCTGGAAAGGAGGCACGATCAATGCGATCGGGCCGCAAGAGGCACGGCTGCTGCGAGGTCGGTTCGACGTCCCGCAATGGTGCTCATCACGGGACGCCGGGCCCGCTCGAAGAGGCTGGAATTTTTGGCGAATGTTTTTCGTAGCGCAGCGTTCACTCATTCGCAGCGGTCTGGTGCGGCTGGGTTGAGCGCTGGCGTCGGTCGAGGTGTGAGATGAGATTCGATGACGGGATTTTCGAGCTCTATTCAAGGCTATACGACAACCGGCGCGAGGTTGAGCTGTCGGTTGAGGATTACCTCGGGAAGTGTTCCGATGATTCGTCCTTCTACGCCGGCGCGGCCGAGCGCATGCTGAAGGCGATCGGCGAGCCGACGATGATCGACACGAGCCAAGACGGGCGGCTCGGCCGCATCTTCATGAACCGCACGATCAAGGTTTACCCGGAGTTCTCCGATTTTTTCGGCATGGAGGAGACGATCGAGCGCATCGTCGGCTTCTTCCGGCACGCTGCGCAAGGGCTCGAGGAGCGCAAGCAGATCCTATATTTGCTCGGCCCGGTCGGCGGCGGCAAATCCTCGCTCGCCGAGCGCCTGAAGCAGTTGATGGAGAAAGAGGCGGTCTACGTGTTGAAGGCCGGCAAGGAGATCAGCCCGGTCTTCGAGAGCCCGCTCGGCCTGTTCGATCCGGCGACGTTTGGGGCCGAGCTGGAAAAGCGCTACCGCATCCCGCAGCGGCGGCTGACCGGCACGCTGTCGCCGTGGGCGGTCAAGCGGCTCGATGAATTTGGCGGCGACATCACCAAATTCACCGTGGTGCGCATGCAGCCGTCTCGACTGAAGCAGATCTGCATCTCCAAGACCGAGCCCGGTGACGAGAACAACCAGGACGTCTCGAGCCTGGTCGGCAAGGTCGATATCCGCAAGCTCGAATTCTTCAGCCAAAACGACCCCGACGCCTATTCCTATTCGGGCGGGCTCAACCGCACCACCCAGGGGCTGCTCGAATTCGTCGAGATGTTCAAGGCCCCGATCAAGATGCTGCATCCGTTGCTGACCTCGACCCAGGAAGGCAACTACGTCGGCTCGGAGAATATCGGCGGCATCCCCTACCAGGGCATCGTGCTGGCGCATTCGAACGAAGCCGAGTGGCAGAGCTTCAAGAACAACAAGAACAACGAAGCCTTCATCGATCGCATATCGGTCATCAAGGTCCCGTATTGCCTGCGTTCCACCGAGGAGCGTAAGATCTACGAAAAGCTGCTGCAGAACAGCGAGCTGGCGAATGCGGCGTGCGCGCCGTCGACATTGGATATCCTGTCGAGGTTTAGCGTATTGTCGCGGCTGAAGCCGCATGAGAACTCGAATTTGTATTCGAAGATGCGCGTCTATGACGGCGAAAGCCTAAAGGACACCGATCCGCGCGCCAAGTCGGGCCAGGAGTACCGCGACGCGGCCGGTGTCGACGAGGGCATGGACGGCATCTCGACCCGGTTCGCCTTCAAGGTGTTGTCGAGCACCTTCAATTTCGACACGCAGGAGGTCGCGGCCGATCCGGTCCACCTGATGTACGTGCTCGAGCAGGCGATCTGGCGCGAGCAGTTTCCGGACGATGTCGAGAAGAAATACCTGAACTTCATCAAAGCCGAGCTGGCGCCGCGCTATGCCGAGTTCATCGGGCACGAGATCCAGAAGGCGTATCTCGAATCCTATTCCGATTACGGGCAGAACCTGTTCGACCGCTATGTCGCCTATGCCGACGCTTGGATCGAGGATTCGGACTACAAGGACCCCGACACCGGCCAGCTGATGAACCGCGAGCTGCTGAACCAGGAGCTGTCCAAGATCGAAAAACCCGCCGGCATCGCCAACCCCAAGGACTTCCGCAACGAGGTCGTCAAATTCGCGTTGCGCGCGCGCGCCGCCAATTCCGGCCGCAACCCGTCCTGGACGTCGTATGAAAAGTTGCGCGAGGTCATCGAGCGGCGCATGTTCTCGCAGGTCGAGGATCTGTTGCCGGTAATCAGCTTCGGCTCAAAAAAGGACAGTGACACCGAAAAGAAGCACGCCGACTTCCTCGAGCGGATGGTGGCGCGCGGATACACCGAGCGTCAGGTTCGGCGTCTGGTCGAGTGGTACATGCGGGTGAACAAGGCCGGATAGGTGCCGCGAATGGCGCCCAGCGTGGAGGGAAGACGATGAACATTGTCGACCGCCGGCCCAACCCCAAGGGCAAGAGTCTGAGCAACCGGCAGCGGTTTCTGTCGCGTGCCCGCGCCGAGGTCAAGTCGGCGGTGCAAAACGCCTTGCGCAAGCGCAAGGTCGCCGATGTCCAGCACGGCGAAAAGGTGGCGATCCCGATGCGCGGGATCGTCGAGCCGGTATTTCACCACAGCCGCCGCACCGGCCGCGCCGAGCACGTCGTGCCGGGCAACAAGGAATACGTCAGGGGCGACGAGATCCCGCGTCCGACCGGTGGCGAAGGGCGTGGCGGCTCCGAAGGGAGCCCGGACGGATCGGGTGAGGACGCCTTTGAATTCACCCTCTCGAAGGACGAGTTCCTCGACATGTTTTTCGAGGATCTCGAACTCCCCGACCTCGTCAAGAAAAGCCTGCGGGAGACGTTTGCGTTCGATTTGCAGCGCGCCGGGTACACCGTTACCGGCAACCCCTCGAACCTCAGCGTCCGCCGCACGATGCGCAACAGCATGGCGCGGCGGATCTCGTTGCGCCGGCCGAAGCAGTGGGAGGTCGAGGAGCTGCGCGAAGCGGTCGAAGAAGCGCGCGCCCGCGGCGACGAGGACGAGGTGAAAAAGCTGGCGCTCGAGCTCGACCGCGCCGAGTTCCGCAGCAAGATCATCCCTTACATCGATCCGATCGATGTGCGCTACAATCGCTTCGAGCGCGTGCCGCGGCCCAATACCGAGGCGGTGATGTTCTGTCTGATGGACGTGTCGGGTTCGATGACCGAGGCGATGAAGGACCTCGCAAAGCGGTTCTTCATGCTGCTGCACGTCTTTCTGGTCCGGCGCTATCGACACGTCGATGTCGTCTTCATCCGCCATACGAGCACGGCGGAGGAGGTCGACGAGGAGACGTTTTTCTACAGTCGCGAAACCGGCGGCACCGTCGTCTCGACGGCGCTCGAAAAGATGCTGGAGATCGCGCGGGCGCGTTACCCGACCGACCGCTGGAACATCTATGCCGCGCAAGCCTCCGATGGCGACAATTACGGCGCCGACAGCGGCCGCTGCGTCGCCTTGCTCGGCGACGAGGTGCTGCCGATCTGCCAGTATTTTGCCTATGTCGAGGTCGGCGACGGGATGGGCGGCAGCCTGACCGGGCTCGCCCGCGACAGCGATTTGTGGCGCGCCTACAGCGAGGTGGCGCCGGCGCATCCGCATTTCGCAATGCGACGGGTCGGCGATCCCTCGCAGATCTTCTCGGTTTTCCACGAACTGTTTTCGAAAGGGGGCGTCCGTGCCTGACACACGCTTACCTGGCTCGAGCTCGGGGCCGATGGCGCGGCTGGAGGCTTCGGCGCCGCTGTTCAGCGGCCCCAATTGGGATTACGGATCGCTGCGACAGACCTACGAGGCGATCGAGAGGATCGCGCTCGACGAGCTGGGTCTCGACGTCTATCCGGTGCAGGTCGAGGTCATCACGTCCGAGCAGATGCTCGACGCGTATGCGTCCGTCGGCCTGCCGCTGATGTACCGGCACTGGAGCTTCGGCAAGCGTTTCGCCTTTCACGAGACGCTTTATCGCCGAGGCTTGCAGGGCCTCGCCTATGAAATCGTCATCAATTCCAACCCGTGCATCTGCTACATCATGGAGGAGAACTCCATGACCATGCAGACCTTGGTCATGGCGCACGCCGCCTTTGGCCACAATCACTTTTTCAAGAACAATTACCTGTTCCGGCAGTGGACCGACGCCAACGGTATCCTCGATTATTTAAGCTTTGCCCGCGACTATGTGACGAAGTGCGAGGAGCGCCATGGGATCGAGGCGGTCGAGCGCGTCCTCGACGCGGCCCATGCGCTGAAGGACCATGGCGTCAATCGTTATGCCCATCGGACCAAGCCAAACCTCGCCGAAGAACAGCGGCGGGCCGAGGAGTGGCAAGCCCATGCCGAGGCAACCTACAACGACCTCTGGCGCACCGTTCCCGGCTCCGACAGGGACCGGGAAGATCCGGACACCGCGGAAGCGAGGTTGCAGGAGATCAAGCGCGAGCTGGGTCTACCCGAGGAAAACCTGCTCTATTTGATCGAAAAGCGTGCCCCGCGGCTTGAGGACTGGCAGCGCGAGTTGGTCCGCATCGTTCGCCTGATCGCCCAGTATTTCTACCCGCAAAAGCAGACCCAAATGATGAACGAGGGCTGCGCGACCTTCGTGCATTACGAGATCATGCGGCGGTTGCACGACAAGGGGCTGATTACCGAAGGCTCGATGCTCGAATTCCTGCACTCGCATTCGAGCGTCGTTTTTCAGCCGGATTTCGACGATCCGCGCTTCAGCGGCCTCAATCCCTATGCCCTCGGCTTCGCGATGATGTCCGACATTCGCCGGATCTGCGAGGAGCCGACCGAAGAGGACAGGGCGTGGTTTCCCGATATCGCCGGCAACGGCAACGGCTACGGGGTGTTGCGCCACGCCTGGGCCAACTATCGCGACGAGAGCTTTGTGCTCCAGTATCTGAGCCCCGAAATCATTCGCCGCTTCCGCCTGTTCCAGGTTTCGGACGACAGCTCCAAGCCGGCGCTCAGGGTCGAGGCTATTCACGACGACATTGGGTATCGCAAGGTTCGCAGCGCGCTGTCGCGGCAATACGACCTGTCGCGTCGCGAGCCCGACATCCAGGTCGTGGATGTCGATCTGCGCGGCGACCGCTGCCTAATTCTTGCGCATTATGTGCATGACGGCGTGCTGCTCGCGGAAAAAAGCTGCCGCGCGGTGCTGCGGCACGCGGCGGTGTTGTGGGGCTATGCGGTCAAGCTGCTCGAAATCGATGCGGCGACCGACAAGACCCTAAAGACCTACGAGGTGGCGCAGTCCGGATAAATTCCGGGCGGCGCTTAGAAGCGGCCGGAAATGCCGGCCAGCCGTGGCGTTGGTCTGCCCGATGATCGTTCTCGGCATCGAAACGAGCTGTGACGAGACCGCGGCGGCGGTGGTTGCCGAGACTGCGTCGGGCGCAGAAATCGTCTTCAGTCTGGTTCGCTCGCAGCTCGACGAGCACATGCCCTTCGGCGGGGTCGTGCCGGAAATAGCGGCGCGCGCCCATCTTGATTATCTCGACGAGCTCGTGCGGCGCGGGCTCGCGGGAGCCGGGGTCACCTTCTCCGATGTCGACGCGGTGGCGGCTGCCGCCGGGCCCGGGCTGATCGGCGGCCTGATCGTCGGCACGATGATGGCCAAGGGGATCGCCTGGGCGGCCGGCAAGCCGTTCCTCGCCGTCAACCATCTCGAGGCGCACGCGCTCAGCGTGAGGCTGAGCGATCGCGTCGCCTTCCCCTATCTGCTGCTGCTGGTTTCGGGCGGGCATTGCCAGCTGCTCGCCTGCGCCGGTGTCGGTCGTTTCACCCGCCTCGGCACGACCCTCGATGACGCCGCCGGCGAGGCCTTCGACAAATCGGCAAAGCTGATCGGGCTCGGCTATCCCGGCGGCCCGGCGATCGAACGCGCCGCCCAAGGGGGCGACGGGCGGCGTTTTGCCCTGCCGCGGCCGCTCCTTGGGCGCCCTGGTTGCGACTTTTCGTTCTCGGGGCTGAAGACCGCGGTGCGCCGCATGGTGGCCGAGCATGAGCCGCTCGCCGCCAAAGACCAAAGCGATCTTGCCGCCGCGGTGGAGGAGGCGATCTGCGACGCTCTCTGCGATCGCACCCTAAACGCGATTGCCTGGTTTCGCGCCAATTGCCCCGAAGGAAAGGCTCTCGTCGCGGCTGGAGGGGTTGCCGCCAACACCCGGCTGCGGCAGCGCCTGGCTGGCCTCGCCACGGCCGCCGGGCTCGATTTCGTGGCACCGCCCCCGGCATTGTGCACCGACAACGCAGCGATGGTTGCTTGGGCGGGGTTGGAGCGGCTGCGTCTGGGTCTCGTCGACGATCTCGCCGCCGCACCCCGTCCGCGCTGGCCGCTCGACGCATCGGCACCGTGGCGGCTCGATGCCGGGATCAAGGCCTGAGCGGGTGAAACGGCTTGCGGTCATCGGTGCCGGCGCCTGGGGCACGGCGCTCGCGGTGCTCGCGCAGCGCGCCGGGGCGACCGTGACATTATGGGCACGAGACCTGGAAATCGCCGCCGCGATCAACGATCTCCACGAAAATCCCAACTATCTGCCGGGGATCTCGCTCGATCCGGCGATCACGGCAACCTCCGACATCGAAGCGGCGGTCGAGAGCGCCGATGCGGTGCTGCTCGCGGTGCCGGCGCAGTTTTTGCGCGGGGTCCTTGGTGCGCTGCGCCGCGGCCTTACACGTGGCCTGCCGGTGCTGCACTGCG
Source organism: Allostellaceae bacterium (assembly GCA_035510075.1). GTDB lineage: Bacteria > Pseudomonadota > Alphaproteobacteria > ATCC43930 > CGMCC-115725 > AP-15. The sequence goes on along the minus strand of DATKHX010000165.1, from coordinate 7,411 downwards.
CCAAGGGGCTCGAAACCGGCACGCTCGCGACGATGTCGCAGATCGGCGCCGAACTGTTGCCGGAATCGCCCTGCGCCGTGCTGTCGGGTCCGAGCTTTGCCGCCGAAGTTGCCCGCAATCTGCCCACGGCGGTGACGATCGCCAGCACCGAGACCGCGGTTGCAGGGCTCTTCATCGCCGCCCTTGGCAGCAGCCGGTTCCGCCCGTATCTGTCGCTGGACCCGGTTGGCGTTGAAATCGGCGGTGCCGTCAAGAACGTGCTCGCGATCGCCTGCGGGATCGTCGTCGGGCGCGGGCTTGGCGACAATGCCCGGGCAGCGCTGATCACGCGCGGTCTGGCGGAGATGGTCCGGCTCGGGGTCGATCGAGGAGCCCGTGCCGAGACGTTTCGCGGTCTCTCGGGTCTCGGCGACCTCGTGCTCACCTGCAGCGCCACGCAATCGCGCAACTATGCTTTGGGATTGGCGCTCGGTCACGGGAAGCACCTCGAGGCCGTGCTCGCGGGGCGCCGCGCGGTGGTCGAGGGGGTGGCGACCGCGTCCGCCGTAGCCGAACTGGCGGCTCGCTTCGGGATCGAGATGCCGGTCAGCGAGGCGGTCGATGCGGTGCTGCATCGCGGCGTGTCGATCGACGAAATGGTCGACCGGCTGCTTCGGCGGCCCTATCGGTCGGAGTAGCCGCGTGTCGCGATCCTCGGCCGCGCATGGGCCCCGGCCAAGAAAAATGGTTTTCCGCACTGGCAGAATGCCAATATCATGACACAGTGAGCGAGGCGATCGGCCCGGGTCGATATGAGCGATAACGGAAAGCGCGGCGAGGAAGGACCGGGTACGGGTGTCGTCGTCAAGGCGAAGCCAAAGACGAAGAAACCCTCGATGTACAAAGTTTTGATGCTGAACGACGACTATACTCCGATGGAGTTCGTCGTTCACACTCTGGAGCGGTTCTTCAGCAAGAGTCGGCAAGAGGCGACCCGCATCATGCTGCATGTGCATAGACGGGGCGTCGGAATATGCGGCGTCTACACCTATGAGGTGGCCGAGACCAAAGTGACCCAGGTCATGGATTTTGCCCGGCAGCACCAGCATCCGCTGCAGTGTACGCTGGAAAAGGATTAGGCAAGGAAGGAAGGTCGGGAGTGCTGTCACGCAATCTCGAAAAATCGCTTCACCGGGCGCTCGCCCACGCGAATGACAGGCGGCATGAATATGCCACGCTCGAGCATCTGCTGCTGGCACTGACCGAGGATCAGGACGCGATCGCGGTGCTGCGCGCCTGCAGCGTCGAGCTCGAACGGCTGCGCCGCGAAGTGCTGACCTATGTCGACAACGAACTCGGCAACCTCGTTTCGGCGCACAAGGACGACGCCAAGCCGACGGCGAGCTTTCAGCGCGTTTTGCAGCGTGCCGCGATCCACGTCCAATCCTCCGGCCGGGAGGAGGTGACCGGTGCCAATGTGCTGGTCGCGATGTTCGCCGAGCGGGAAAGCCACGCCGTTTATTTCCTGCAAGAACAGGACATGACCCGGTTCGATGCGGTCAACTACATCTCGCACGGCATCGCCAAGGCGCCTGGACGCTCGGAAACCCGGCGAGTCCAAGGGGCGGACGAGGACGAGCGCAGCACCGACAAGTCGCAAAAGCGCAGCCACGACGCGCTCGACGCCTACTGTGTCAATCTGAACAAAAAGGCAAAAGGCGGCCGCATCGACCCGCTGATCGGGCGCGAGGCGGAGGTCGAGCGCACGATCCAGATCCTGTGTCGGCGCTCGAAAAACAACCCGCTTTATGTCGGCGACCCCGGGGTCGGCAAAACCGCCATCGCCGAGGGGCTGGCGCGCCGGATCGTGCAGCGGGAGGTTCCCGAGGTGCTCACCAACGCGACGATCTATGCCCTCGACATGGGCGCGTTGCTCGCTGGAACGCGCTACCGCGGCGATTTCGAGGAGCGATTGAAGGCGGTGCTGTCCGAGCTCGAATCGCAGCCCGGGGCGATCCTCTTCATCGACGAGATCCACACCGTCATCGGCGCCGGCGCCACCAGCGGCGGAGCGATGGACGCCTCGAATTTGCTCAAGCCCGCACTTGCCGGCGGCGTCATCCGCTGTATCGGGTCGACGACCTACAAGGAGTACCGCAATTATTTCGAGAAGGACCGAGCACTGGTCCGCCGCTTCCAGAAGATCGACGTCAACGAGCCGACCGTCGAGGATTCGATCAAGATCCTGCGTGGCCTCAAGCCCTATTACGAGCGGCACCACAAGGTCCGCTACACCGCCGACGCGCTGAAAGCCGCGGTTGAGCTGTCGCATCGCTACATCGGCGACCGCAAGCTCCCGGACAAGGCGATCGACGTCATCGACGAGACCGGTGCGGCGCAGATGCTGGTCCCGGAGAACCGCCGGCGCAAGACCATCACCGCGCGCGAGGTCGAGGCGGTCATCGCCACGATGGCGCGGATCCCGCCAAAGAGCGTGTCGCGCGACGACCGCGAGGTGCTGCGCAACCTCGACCGCGATTTGAAGACGATGGTGTTCGGCCAGGACAGCGCGATCGAGGCGTTGGTCTCGGCGATCAAGCTGGCGCGCGCAGGGTTGCGCGACCCGGAAAAGCCGATCGGCTCGTATCTGTTCTCGGGGCCGACCGGGGTCGGCAAAACCGAGGTCGCCCGTCAGCTCGCCCGCACGCTCGGCATCGAGATCACCCGTTTCGACATGTCGGAGTATATGGAGCGGCACACGGTGTCGCGGCTGATCGGTGCGCCCCCCGGCTATGTCGGGTTCGACCAGGGCGGGTTGCTGACCGACGCCATCGACCAGCATCCGCATTCGGTGCTGTTGCTCGACGAGATCGAAAAGGCGCACCCGGATCTGTTCAACATCCTGTTGCAGGTCATGGATTACGGCAAGCTCACCGACCACAACGGCAAGAATGTCGATTTCCGCAACGTGATCCTAATCATGACGACAAATGCCGGCGCTTCGGATCTCGCCAAGCCGGCGATCGGCTTTGGCAGCGGCATCCGCACCGGCGACGATCATGAGGCGATCAACCGCATGTTCACGCCCGAGTTCCGCAATCGGCTCGACGCGGTCATCTCGTTCGCGGCGCTGTCGACCGAGACGATCGGCCGCGTCGTCGACAAATTCGTGCTGCAGCTGGAAGAGCAGCTCGCCGACCGCAACGTCACGATCGAGCTCGACGCTGCGGCCCGCGCGTGGCTGTCGGAAAAAGGCTACGACCCGCTGTTCGGCGCGCGTCCGCTGGCCCGCGTCATCCAGGAGCACATCAAAAAGCCGCTCGCCGAGGAATTGCTGTTCGGGCGGCTCGCCAAGGGCGGGATCGTGCGGGTCACGAAAAAACCGGATGAGGACGTGCTCGATTTCGCCTTCGAAGAGGGCCAGGCTGCTCCAGCCGAGCCCAAAGAGCCGGCGCTCGTCGAATAAGCTGCGGCTGCGCCCAAACCCGATGCGGGTGACGAGGCACCATATGCCCGCGCTGTCTGCGGCGGGACAGCTCAGCGGCGCCCCGGGCCGTCGGTTATCGGCCGGGTGCCCGCATCCGGACCATTCGGCAGCGGAATTATTCCAAACGCCTCAAATTGTCGCTCCTACCGATTTCAACCTCGCCGATGCGACGGCGAATCGCCAATTGGCGCAGAAGCTGATCAAGAAAAAAACCGAGACTATCGAGGATACGGCAGATTACGAGATTATTCGTACCGGCAGCGTTCGGTTGATCGATTATTTAATCCATTACAACGCGAAACATTACAGTCATATCGGTCAAACTGTAACGCAGCTTAGATTATGGAGACGGGTGGCGAGCCCCTATGTTCAGGGGATAACAAGAAGGATATTCTTCTATTATTTCTTGCAGAATTATCCCGCGATTATGAGCGATGGCTCCCAAACCCCGGACGGCAGGAGTTTTTGGCTGGGCCGCATGGCAGAAGCGACCGGTTTGGGCTATCGTGTGGGGCTGGTCGATCTTTATAAGCGACAGATTGCCTGGTTTGATCAATCTCATTCGACCTTCGAAGACTGGATTTCGGATCATGACAAATGGGGGGAGCCGAGCCACACCAGGGTTTGCGATACCTGATATCGAATTAGCCCTCGACAATCCTGCAGCTCATTGATTCAACCTTGCGGCTTGGGCGGCTCTGCGGTGTGCCGAAAGGGTGAATATTCGGACAGGACGTCGATTTTGCGCTCGACCATTTCGCGCTCGCGGGTGAGGAATTGCGCCACGGCGCGGCGAAAGCCGGGATCCGGGATCCAATGCGCGCTGTAGGTCGGCACCGGCAGATAGCCGCGCTGCAATTTGTGCGGCCCTTGCGCCCCGGCCTCGACGCGTTGCAGCCCGTGGGTGATCGCAAATTCGATCGCCCGGTAATAGCAGCATTCGAAATGGAGGAACTTGTAGTCCCCGTGGCTGCCCCAGTTCCTGCCGTAGATCGTATCCTTGCCCAGCAGGTTTAGCGCACCGGCGACGTATTTGCCGGCCCGTTGCGCCAGGACCAGCACGATATTGCCCGGCATGCGCTCACTGATCATGTCGAAGAATTTCCGGTTGAGATAGGCTTGCCCCCATTTGCGATCCGAGGTCGCCAAGTAGAAACGGTAGAACGCGTCCCAGTGGCGGCCCTTCAGGTCGCTGCCGGTCAGCACCTCTATTTCGAGCCCCTCCGCCACGGCCTCGCGCCGCTCCTTTTTGACGGCCTTGCGTTTGCGCGAATTGAGCGCGGCGAGGTAATCGTCGAAATCCCGATAGCCATTGTTGGTCCAGTGGAATTGCTGGCCGACGCGCTGCAGAAAGCCGGCCTCGCTCAGCGCCTCCGCCTCGCGCTGCTCGGGGAACGTCACGTGCACCGAGGAGATACGACGGCGATTGCAGAGCTCGACCATCGCGGCAATTAGATGCTCGCGCGTTTCGGGTGGTGCGTTCGGACGCAGCAGCAGCCGCGGCCCCGGCACCGGCGTGAACGGGACCGCCGAGATCAGTTTTGGATAATAGCGCCCGCCGGCGCGCTCATAGGCATCCGCCCAGCCGTAATCGAAGACGTACTCGCCGTAGGAATGGGTCTTGGCATAGAGCGGGACGACCCCGAGGATCGTGCCGTCCGGCGCGGCGAGAGACAGATGCTGCGGCGTCCAACCAGTGCGCGCCGTCGTCGAGCCGCTGTCCTCGAGCGCGCTCAAAAAGGCATGGGAGACGCTCGGGTTGACGGCGCCGGCGCACGCGTCCCACGCCGCCGCTGGGATTTCGGCGATTGCGGTGTGGATATGAACCGTAATTGGGCCGCCGGCGTCGTTCATGGCCGGCACGGCATCGAATTTGAAGCACGTTTCGCATTAACCTTTTGTCTCATAGCCGATCACCCGCCAGCCGCTGGAAGTATTGGCCGGCGAAGGATAAGCTTTGCGGTGGCTCTGTCCAGTGCCGCGAAACCGCCGCATTCGCCGGCTAACAGCAGCCGCCGTTGACGCCGCGCGCACCACCGCCAAGGAAAAAATGCGCCTGTCCGACCTCGTCCCGATCGCGTGCTCGATCCTGCTGCTGTCCACGGCTGCGGCGCCGGCCGAAACACTTGGCGACCCCCAGGTAGGCTTTAGCGCCGAACGGGTGCTGGTGTTTGACGGGCACAGCTATATCGGCCGCATGTGGAACATGCCCGGCGAGCAGCGCCACGAGCAGGAGCTGCCGTCGGTCAAGCCCGTCTTTATCCTGCGTGCGGACAGCTCGATCGGCGACGTCTTGCTGCCGGAGCTGCATACGGCGGTCGAGTTCGATTTGCCAAAGGTGCTCGCGGTGTTGGGGCAGCCCGACATCCTCGGCAAGCCCGTCGGGCGCGAAACCGTCAACGGGATCGCGACGACCAAATATGAAGTCGACAGGGATATCCCGGACGGGCATCTGTCCGGTGCCCTGTGGCTCAGTCGCGACGGCATTCCGATGCGCTGCGACGGCAGCTATGCAAACCGCAAGGGCAAGGTTTCGACCGTCCACTGGGAATTGCGCCACGTCCAAATCGGCGAGCAGGATGCGGGCCTGTTCGAGGTCCCGGCCGGCTATTCGAAACTGCCGCCGGAAGCCGCCGCCACTTTGTTCGGGCTGCGCCTGGCGTCGCACCCGAAGCATTAGCATTGGCACTGACGCTTCTGCCGGTGCCGGGTGGCCGGGCCTCTCTTGAAGCGATCACGCGAAGGGCTAGATAGGCTGCGAAACCAATCGATTCGTGCGGCGTTCGCCGAAGCGTGCGGGGGCGTTGCACCTCTGGGACTTTCACGGCGATGAAGCGGGTTTTGGCGAGGTTCGTTCTGGCCGGCGGGCTTGTCGCGGCGGCGGCCGCGGTTCCGGCGCGCGCCGGGGCGCCGATCCCCGAGATCGGCGGCACGCCGGTGACGAGCGTCGCGGGCGTCGTCAGCCGGATCACCCCGGGTGTCGTCGGCGTCTCCGTCCGCGGCGAGGTGCGCGAAGCCAATCCACTGGCGCAGGACCCACTGTTTCGTCAATTCTTTAACCTGCGCGACCGGCCGATCGAGCGCGAGACGGAGGCGGTTGGCTCGGGTGTGATCGTCGATGCCGGCCGCGGCTATGTGCTGACCAACAGCCACGTTGTCGACAACGCGGCCAGGATAGAGGTCACGACGAAAGACAACCGGCGCTTTGCCGCCAAGTTGATCGGCCGCGACACGGCGACCGACATCGCGGTGTTGCAGATCCCCGCTGAGAATCTGACAGCCGTGCCGATCGGCAATTCCGACCGCCTGCAGGTCGGGGACTTTGTCCTCGCCGTCGGCAACCCGTTCGGGCTGGGCCAGACCGTGACCTCCGGCATCGTCAGCGCGCTCGGCCGCACCGGGCTCGGCATCGAGGGCTACGAGGATTTCATCCAGACCGACGCGTCGATCAACCCCGGCAACTCCGGCGGCGCGCTTGCCGACCTGCAAGGCCGCCTGATCGGCATCAACACCGCGATCCTGGCGCCGGGCGGCGGCAACGTCGGCATCGGCTTTGCCGTCCCGATCAATATCGCGCGCGGTGTGATGGATCAGCTGACCCGCTATGGCGAGGTCAGGCATGGACGCATCGGCGTGGCGATCCAGGATTTGACCCCCGACCTCGCGCGGGCAATCGGCTCGACGCACACCGACGGCGCCTTGGTGGCGCGGGTCGAGCCCGGCTCGGCCGCACAACGTGCCGGTTTGCGATCCACCGATCTGATCGTCGCCGTCAACGGTGCGCCGATCCACAATGCAGCGGAGTTGCGCAATCGCGTCGGCTTGGCGCAGATCGGCGACGAAATCGCGCTGACGGTCGACCGCGTCGGCGCCGAGCGCACGGTCTCGGTGCGCATCGAGCAGGCGACCGCCGAGCGGCAGCCCGGCAGGCGGCGCTGACCGCAA
>DATKHX010000164.1:0-7467 GCA_035510075.1 Allostellaceae bacterium | reverse complement strand
GTGCCGACTTATGACCTGCTGCTGATCGTCTGCGGCGCGGCGCTGGTCACCGGCCTGTGGCTCGGGATCGAGCGCAGCCGCTTCGGCGCCAAGATTCGCGCCGCAGTCGACAACCTGCGCATGGCGCAGTCGATCGGCATCGACACCTCGCGCCTGTTCGCGCTGACCTTTGCGCTCGGCAGCGGGCTGGCGGCACTGGGGGGCGGCCTCGGCGCGTCGCTGATCACGATCGCGCCCGGCTATGCGCTCGACAACCTGGTCTACTTTCTGGTGGTGGTCGCGATCGGCGGGCTCGGCAATATCCGCGGGCCGTTTCTCGCGGCATTATTAGTCGGTGTCGCCGATAGCGCCTGCAAATATCTGGTGCCGCAATTCGGCGCTTTTTTTATTTATGCAATGACGATGGCGATATTGTTGTGGCGGCCGCGCGGTCTGTTCGGGCGCGCCTAGCCCGCGGCGCCGCATCGCCGGGGCTAGCCGCAACCGAGGCTTTTTCTCGCCGCCACCGCTTCCGCACATACGAAGCCTTGCCGTGGCTTGCTGCGGTCGCTTGCTATTTCCTCTTTCCCAGCTATTTGCCGCTCGCAGCACAGATTCTGGCGACGATCCTGTTTGCGTTGTCGGCCGATCTGGTGCTCGGTTATGCCGGCATTGTGACCCTGGGTCAGGCGGCGTTCTTTGGCGCCGGCGCCTACATCGCGGGGTTGCTCGCGGCGCATGGCTGGGGCGAGCCGATCACCGGCCTCCTAGCGGCAGCAATCGGCGCGGCGGCGGTCGGGTTTCTGAGCGGCCTCGTGATCCTGCGCAGCACCGGCCTCACCTTGCTGATGCAGACCTTGGTCGTGGCGGCCCTGCTGGGCGAGGCGGCCAACAAGGCGAGTGCGATCACCGGCGGCGATGACGGGCTCCAGGGCATGCAGGTGTGGCCGGTCTTTGGCCATTTCGAATTCGGCCTCTATGGCCGTACCGCCTTCTTTTATTGCCTGGCGGTGCTGTTTTTGTGCTGGCTCGCGGTGCGGCGGATCGTGCATTCGGCGTTCGGCCGCTCGCTGACCGGCATCCGCGAGAATGTCGGGCGCATGCACGCGATCGGCGCTCCCGTGGCGGCGCGGCGGCTGACGGCCTACACGATCTCGGCAGCGCTCGCCGGGATTTCCGGCGGGTTGGTCGCGCAGACGACAGGTTTTGTCGGGCTCGACTCGCTCAACCTCGAACGCTCCGGGACCGTCCTGATCATGCTGATCATCGGCGGCGTCGGCCGCCTCTATGGCGCCTTCATCGGCGTCCCGCTCTACATGATCGCGCAGGACCGGTTCTCGTCGATCGAACCGGTCTACTGGTACTTTTGGATCGGCCTGTTGATGGTCGTGCTCGTCACCTTCGCCCGCGGCGGCGTGCTCGGCCTTGTCGAGAGACTGTGGCCGCGGGGCCGATGAGCGTGGCGGTTGTCCCGCCGGGTAGGAATGTATGCGGCCGTTGATCCGTTTTGCTGGACGCCGAGCTGTTCAGGAAGGAGCAAAGTTTTGACGCGAGCAATTGCGACCTGCGCGATTTTTTCTGGACTGATTTTGGCCCTGTCCGCCTGCACCAATCCTTACGATCCTGCCCAGCGTTTTGTCGGTGGCGGTCTGTTGGGCGCCGGGGCGGGCGCCGCGATCGGGGCTGCCGCCGGCGGTGGGCCCGGGGCAGCGCTGGGCGCTGCGATCGGCGGCGCCACCGGCGCTGTCGGCGGGCTCGCCACCACCCCGCCGCCACCGCCTTATGGGTATTACTCCGGATACCCGGGATATCCCAGCTACTACGGGTATCCGAATCCTCCCAGCAATTACGGCCCGCCCGGCAATTATGGTCCCTACGGGTATTACCAATAGTGTCGTCGCTGAGAGCACATGCGGCGGCGCTCGAGACCCGGCAGCTGAGCAAGAGCTTTGGCGCGCTCACGGTGGCGAACGCGATTGATTTCCGGCTCGAACACGGTGCCCGCCACGCGCTGATCGGGCCGAACGGCGCCGGCAAGACCAGCTTTGTCAATCTGGTGACCGGGGCATTGTCGCCGAGCGCCGGGCATATCCTGCTCGACGGTGTTGAGATCACCGGCCGCGCGCAGGCCGCGCGCGTCAAGCGCGGGCTCGTCCGCACCTTTCAGGTCACGCAGCTGTTCCGCGGGATGAGCGTGCTCGAAAACGTGACCCTTGCTGTGTCCGAGCGGCACGGCGTCGGCGGCGATTTGTGGAGCCCTGCCGGCCATCACCGGGCGGCGATCGAGGAAGCTTATGCCTTGCTTGAACAGATGGGGCTGGAGGAGGAAGCACTGCGCCCGGTGGCAACCCTCGCCTACGGCCGGCAACGGCTGACCGAGATCGCGGTGGCGCTCGGTCTGGCGCCCAAGGTGCTGCTGCTCGACGAACCGGCGGCCGGCGTGCCTTCGGGCGAGACCGGCCGGATCGTCGAGGCGATCGAAAGCTTATCCGCCGACATGACACTTTTGATTATCGAGCACGACATGGATCTCGTCTTCCGCCTCGCGCGGCGGATCACCGTCTTGGTGCAAGGGCGCGTGCTGGTCGAAGGGCCGCCCGCCGAAATCGCCGCCGACCCGCGGGTGCGCCAAGTCTATCTCGGCGAGCGGGCACCGCGGTGAATGAGACGATCCAGTAGCAACGCTGGCGCTCCCGCAAGAACTTCACGCGGTATTCCTGCACGCCAAATCAGTACGATGCCTTGACAGGCGGCCTACGTGTCGTCACCTCTTAGGTGACGCCAACTGGTGACGTTACAAATCCTGCCCACGAGGAGCCAAATGGTCGGGCGATACGTCCATTGGAGCTCCCAATGTCGATCAAGTCGTTTGCGAACAAGGGTGCGGAAGAGGTGTTTAGCACCGGACGATCTCGGAGGATAGGTCGGAGTATCACAGACGCATGAGCTTGATACTTGACGCCATGGACGGTGCGACGCGTGTCGGCGATCTGCGCGGCGCGCGCGGGTTCCATGCCCTCGTCGGCGACAGGTTGGGGAGCTTCGCCATTTCCGTCAGCGGAAATTGGCGGCTGACATTCCGGTTCGAAGATGGCGACGAAGGCGATATTCTCGATGTTGATTTCGAGGATTACCACTGACCTAGGCGCAGCAGACTGCGCCGATGCGGCTGGCGCAACATGAAGATCGTCCATTACCGTACGAGGCGGCCGACCTCTCCGGGTGAAATCCTGGTCGAGCTCTACTTGGCACCTCATAACATCTCGATTGCGAAGTTCGCCCAGGCAGTTGGCGTCAGTCGCAAACACATGAGCGCGATCGTAAATGGGCGCGCATCGATCACCGCCGAGACAGCGACGAGAATGACTGCGGTGCTCGGCACCACAGCTCAATATTGGCTGAATTTGCAGAATGCCGTCGATCTGTACGAGGCGGAGGAGCGTTTGGCCGAGAGCGAGACGCGTCCGCAAATGATGCCAGTCTTCGAGTAGCCGCGCTTCCGTCGGGCCTTGTCATACTGATGGTCCGAACGGTAGGCACCGGCGGTTTGGTCCTGGTTGGGGTGTCGGCGGGGTATGGCGAGACCATCGTATTGGAGGGAATTAGCCTCGATCTGCCGCCGGGGGGGACGCTGGCGTTGCTCGGGCGCAACGGGGTCGGCAAGACGACGCTGCTGGCCACGATCATGGGCCACACGCGGCTGCGCGCCGGGTCGATCCGCTTTGCCGGCCATGAGCTCGCGGGTTTGCCGCCGTTTCGGCGGGCGCGGCACGGCATCGGCTTTGTGCCGCAAGAGCGCGAGATCTTTCCGTCATTGTCCGTCGCGGAAAACCTGCTGGTCGCGGGGCGGCCGGGGCGATGGTCGCTCGACCGAGTTTATGAGTTCTTCCCGTCGCTCGCCGAGCGGCGCCATCACCGCGGCAACCAGCTCTCGGGCGGCGAGCAGCAGATGCTCGCGATCGGCCGGTCATTGATGGGCAACCCGTCGGTCCTGCTGATGGACGAGCCACTCGAAGGGTTGGCGCCGGTCATTGTCGACGCGCTGCTCGTCGGCCTCGACCGTCTCAAGCGCGATGACGATCTCGCCTTGCTGCTGGTCGAGCAGCACGCCCGGCTGGCGCTCGAGCTGGCGCAACAGGCGATCGTCCTCGACCGCGGCGCCGTCGTCTTCTCCGGCCCGAGCCGCGAACTTCTCGCCGCCCCCGAGCGCCTCGACGCGCTGATAACAGTCACCGGCCGTTCCGACCGACACTGACGCTACAGTGCGTACCGATCAGGTTCGCACCAGCGCGTCGCCCCGCGGAAGCGGGGCCAGAACAACCTGCACGTCGCGTGCCCCTGTTCGGGCCACGGGCAGGCCTAGGCTCCCGCTTTCGCGGGAATGACCGCTCAATGTGATCGGAAATCGCCATAGCGTCGCCGGCTACTCGGTGATCGGCGCGATCGTGTCGAGGGCGAGCCCGCGGGTTTCGCCGCCGATCCGGGTCACGGCATAGGCCGCGATCCCCAGCAGCAGTGCGATGCCGGCCATCACATAGCCAAAGCCATAAGCGCTGACCATGCCGATGACCGGGAACGACGCCGCCGAGCCGATCCGACCGCCGGCTTGCGCCAGCCCGAAACCCGACGCCCGCGCATTCGACGGAAACACCTCGGAGGTGAAGATCTGCATCGAATTGCCGGCGAGCTGGGTGAAAAACGTCATGCCGAACCCGACCGCCAGCACCATCGCCGCCGAACGCGAAAAGTAGAACAGGATCGACAAGATGGTGGCGAGGACAAAGGCAGTGACCGCGGTCGGAACCCGACCGTATCGTTCGAGCGCATACATCATCAATAGGCTGCTGGCGGGAAAAGCGAGCTGGATCGTAAAGACGAAGGTCAGCGACTTGGTGATCGTAAACCCGCGCTCGGCGAGGATGTTCGGCAGCCAGCCGCCGAGCCCGACGGCAGCACTGAAAAATGCGAAAAAGCAGATCATCGCGGCGATGATGCGGCCGCGATAGCGGCGGAAGACCACCGCCATCGGATCGCTGCGAATGTCGGCGAGGGTGTCGGCGACGAGCGCTTCGCCGGCGGCCGGCCGGCCCAGCCCCATCCGCTCGAGCTGATCGAGCGCCTCGTCGCCGCGGCCGTGGGTGACGAGCCAGCGCGGCGATTCCGGCAGTCGAAAGCTCGCGGCGAAGACGGCGAGGCCGCCGAGGCCGATGATGATCCACACTCCGCGCCAGCCGACCGTGTCGCGCAGTGCCAAGGCGAGCAATGTCCCCAGCGGCCACACGCAAGCGCCGCCGACGAATTGCATAAAAGCGGTGATACGGCCGCGGATGAGCTTGGGCGAGTATTCCGCGGCATATGAAAAACACAGCGGCGCCGCGGCACCCAAGGCGAGGCCGGCGACAAAACGCCCGATCACCAGCCATCCGATACTGGGCGCCAGCGCCGCCGCAATCGTGGCGAGGCTGTAGAAGGCTACGGCGAAGCGGAACACCGCCTTGCGGCCAAGGCGGTCGGTCAGTTCGCCCTGACCCAACGCCCCGAAAAACAGCCCGAGCAAGGTGGCGCTGCCAACGGTGCCGATCCCGGCCGGCGTCGCGAAATGCGTCCGCACCATGTCCGGCACCAGCGAGCCCAGGATGATGAAGTCGATGACGTCGAAGAACAGCCCCGCGGTGATAATCGCCAGCACGCGCTTGTGGACCGGCCCCAACCGCGCGTTGTCGAGGGCCTCGTCGACATAGGCCACGATCGATTGCGCCATCGCCTCCCCTTCTGCTGTCAGCACCGCGACTAGCGTTTTTTTGCGCCGACCACCGACCGATCTTGCCCCTCACCCCAACCCTCTCCCCGCTTGCGGGGAGAGGGAGCGGCCCGCATCAGCCGGAGCGCCTGCGCCGGACCCGATCCGGGGGTGAGGGGCGGCGCGCGGTTCGCTCTGACACTCGTTTTTTATCCGCTCACGCTTACCTTACCGCGGAAAAGGTGGTGGGCTGCAGGATGCTGTTCTCGACTCTGGCGACGATCGCCCCGTTCTTTTCGGTTTCGGCGCGCTTGGTGTGCCATTCGGGGTCGGCTTGGAACGCATTCCACTTCTTCTCGCGGTCGGCGAGCGAATCCCATTTGAGCAGGTAGTAGAGCGCCTGGTTCGAATCGCCGATTGCCGTCGTCCAAAAGCCGGCCTGCTCGATGCCATGCCGTTTCCAGATGCCCAAAGTGATCGTATCGAAGCGCTTCAGAAGATCGGGCAAACGGCCGGGTATGCAGTGATAGATGCGCAGTTCGTACAGCATGTCGCAACCTCGCTTTACCTTACCGACGAAAAGCTCGTCGGCTGAAGGATGGTGTTGGTGATGGACGCGACGATTTGGCCGTTCTTCTCGGTCTCGGCGCGCCCCGACACCCAGGCAGGGTCGGCCTGAAAGCCGGCGAACCGCTTGGCGCGGTCGTCGAGCGACTCCCATTTGAGCATGTAATAGAGGTCCTGGTTCGACGGGCCGATCGCCACGGTCCAGAAGCCGGCCTGCTGAATGCCGTGCTTTTCCCACAGCGGCAAGGTCAAGGTGTCGAACCGCTTGATCAGGTCGGGTAGCCGCCCCGGCACGCAATGATAGACCCGCAGCTCGTAAATCATTTCGTCTCCTCCTTGTCGTGAGCCCAGAGAATGCGGCCGGCGGCGGTCCGCGGCAAGCGCCGCGCTAGGTCACCCGAGCCGCGCTTCGACCCACGCGGCGGCGTCGAGCAGCGCCTCGTCGCGAAAGCGCGCGCCGACGAGCTGGACGCCGAGCGGCAACCCCTTTCGCCCGGCGCCGGCCGGCAGGGTCACGCACGGCGTCCACGCCAATGTCCAGATCGCGTTGAAGCGCGCATCGCCGGTCGAGTCGAGGCCCTCGGGCGCCTCGCCGATCGCACTCGGCGCCAGCAGCACGTCGAATTCGCCGAAGACGTCGTCGAGCCGGGCGCGGAACGCCTCCGCCGCCTCGATCGCCTCGATATAGGCGGCGAACGGCAATTCCCGGCCGGGTTTCAGAAGCTCGTCGCGCAGCGCCGGGCTCACCTTGTCGCCGTGAACCTCGTATTCGTAGGCATAGTTGCGCGCCGCCTCGAAGGCGAAGATGCGGTGCTGATGGTCGAGAAAATCGCCCGGAACCGGCGCCACATCCTTGACGACAGCCCCGGCGGCGGCGAGCCGCGAGGCAGTGCGTTCGAGCAAGGCCTGGGTATCGGCGCTGGCGTCGTCCCAGGCCGGGGTGCGGCAAAAGCCGATGCGCGGCGCGCTCGGCGAGCGGTCGACCCGGCGGCGCGGCTGCACCTGCAATGCCGCGCGCATCAGCGACACATCGTCCAGGCTGCGGCAGATGACGCCGAGGGTGTCGAGGTTGTGGCACTGCATCTTGATGCCGACCCGGCTGAACTCGCCAAAGGAGGGCTTGTAGCCGATGACGCCGCAAAACGCCGCCGGGCGGATCGTCGAGCCCCCGGTTTGGGTCC
>DATKHX010000163.1:0-2045 GCA_035510075.1 Allostellaceae bacterium | reverse complement strand
TTGTTATCACCCATGGCACCGCAACCCTGGAAGAGACCGCGTTTTTTCTGAACCTGACCTTAGCGGTCGGCCAACCCGTCGTGCTGGTTGGGGCGCAGCGCCCGGCCAGCGCGCTCGGCACCGATGCCGGCATGAATCTGGTGAACGCGCTGCGCGTCGCCGGCTCGTCCGCTGCGCGCGGCAAAGGCGTGCTCGTGCTGCTCAACGACGAGATCAACGCCGCGCGCGACGTGGTCAAGACCTCGACCTATCGGCTGCAGACCTTTCGCTCGATCGATTTCGGCGCGCTCGGCCATGTCGACGGCGACGGCGTGCATTTCTATCGTGCATCCTTGGGCGCCCACATGCCCGACGGACCGTTCGCGGCACGCGATCTCGAGGAGCCGCTGCCGCGGGTCGACATCGTCTATTCCTATGCCGGCGCCGACGGCGCGCTGGTCGATGCCGCGGTCGCGGCCGGTGCGCGTGGTCTCGTCTCGGCCGGGTTCGCGCCGGGCAGCCCGACGCCGGACCAGCGCACCGCGTTCGAGCGCGCCGCCAAGGTGGGCGTCGTCGTCGTGCAATGCAGCCGGGCCGCCAGCGGCCGGGTCGCCCCGCGCCGTCGCCTGCGCGACACCGGCATCGTCGCCGGCGAGGATCTGAGCCCGCAAAAGGCCCGCATCCTGTTGATGCTGGCATTGACGACGACCACCGAAATCGCCGCGATCCAGCAGCTCTTCCAGTCCTGCTGAGGAAGTTCGGCGGCTACGGCAACTCATCCTTCGGCAATAATCCGCTGTCGACGAGGGCGCGCAGCAGTTGGCGAAGCTCGGCCGAGCGGCCCGGCCCGAACCCGGTCTCGAAACTGCGCTGCGCTTCGCCCCAGGCTTGGCGCGACTCTTCGAATCGCGCGTCGCCGGCGTCCGTCAGCCGCAACTCCTTGATGCGCCGGTCCGAGCGGCCGGGGGTGATGGTGATCAGCCCGTCGCGTTCGAGCGGGCGGATGTTGCGGCCGAGCGTCGTGCGGTCCATGACCAGCTCGGCGGCCAACTCGTTGATCGTCATCGGCCCGAGCCGCTTCAATCTGGCGAGGATGCCGTATTGGCTGGTGCGCAGCCCCGACCGGGCGAGATGCCGGTCGTAGAGCTGCGTCACATAGCGCGCCGCCTGGCGGACCGCGAGGCAGTTGCAATCCGACAAATTTGGCTGCGGCTCGGCGGCCTCGGTGAATGCTGGCGATTTCGGCATGACAGTCTGCACTTATGTGCACATGCGCGCCTGTCAACTGCTGTCGCATCGAGCGCGGAATGCCGATCCGGCTCTCGTCGAGCGTGCTCGGCCCGGCGGGGGAGCCGCGGATTCGATTCGCATTCGAACAAGCATTGGATTGACGATATAAAGATATCTTGATATCGGTATTGGGGCTCCGTTCGCACGGCGCTGCTTCAACCCCACCAGGAGGTCAGGAATGCCCGCCATTACCGACTACAAGGTTGCCGACATTTCTCTCGCGGATTGGGGGCGGCGCGAGATCGCCATCGCCGAGACCGAAATGCCGGGGCTGATGGCGTTGCGCAACGAGTTCGGGGCGACGCAGCCCTTGAAGGGCGCGCATATTGTCGGCTGCCTGCACATGACGATTCAGACCGCGGTGCTGATCGAGACTCTGATCGAGCTCGGCGCGACGGTGCGCTGGAGCTCGTGCAACATCTTTTCGACCCAGGACCACGCCGCGTCGGCGATCGCGGCGCGCGGCATCCCGGTCTTCGCCTGGAAGGGCGAGAGCGAGGAAGAATACGAGTGGTGCATCGCGCAGACGCTGGAAGGACCCGGCGGGTGGAAGCCCAACATGGTGCTCGACGACGGCGGCGACGCGACGCTGATCCTGCATGAGCGGCACCCGGACCTGCTGGCCGAGGTGCGCGGCGTCTCCGAGGAGACGACGACCGGCGTCCACCGCCTCTACGAGATGATGAAGGCCGGCAAGCTCAAGGTCCCGGCGATCAACGTCAATGACAGCGTCACCAAGTCGAAATTCGACAATCTCTATGGCTGCCGCGAGAGCC
>DATKHX010000162.1:0-6694 GCA_035510075.1 Allostellaceae bacterium | reverse complement strand
TGCTGCCGCGAGCATCGGCTCCGAAATGTCGACGGCCACGACGCGGCCGTGCTCGCCGACCGCCGCGGCGAGCGGCAGGGTCAGGGCGCCTGCGCCGCAGCCGATCTCGAGCACGCTCTCGCCGCCGGCTAAGCCTAACCGCGCGACCAACAGCTCGAGGCTTTCCCGGTTGCGCCGCTCCCTCAGCTCCGGGGCGGCGGCCCAGCGCGGCCCCACGACCGTGTTCCAATAGCGGCGCATCACCGCGTTCGCGTCGACCGCTTCTCCTGCCATCACTCTGTACCTCCGGTTTGGGCCTGCGCCTCGCGAACCGTAGCGCAGCCCCGAGAGCCGCGGCCAGCGCACTGCGCTCGAATAACGGGACCGGTCTTCTCGAACGATGAGCGGGCTCTTACAGGATGAATTTCGACAGGTCGGCGTTTTGCGCGAGGGCGCCGACCTGGTCGCGGACATAGCCGCGGTCGATCTGCACCAGGGTTCCCTCCGGGCGATCGGAGGCGGTGAAGCTGATCTCTTCGAGGAGGCGCTCGAGGATCGTGTGCAGGCGGCGGGCGCCGATATTCTCGACCGCGGAATTGATCTCTTCTGCCAATAGCGCCAATTCGTCGATCGCGTCGTCGTCGAAATCGAGGGTGACGCCCTCGGTGGCGAGCAACGCCTTGTATTGCTTGATCAGGCTCGCTTCGGGCTCGACCAGGATGCGGCGGAAATCGCTGCGGTCGAGCGCCTTCAGCTCGACCCGGATCGGCAGCCGCCCCTGCAGTTCGGGCAGCAGGTCGGACGGCTTTGCCTGGTGAAAGGCGCCCGAGGCGATGAAGAGGATGTGGTCGGTCTTGACCGCACCATGCTTGGTCGCGACGGTGGTGCCTTCAATCAGCGGCAGCAGGTCGCGCTGCACCCCCTCGCGGCTGACATCGGGGCCGCCGATCCCGCTGGCGCGTTCGCCGCGGCCGCAGATCTTGTCGATCTCGTCGAGAAAGACGATGCCGTTCTGCTCGACGGCGGCGATCGCCTCGCGCACGACCATGTCCTGGTCGAGGAGCTTGTCGCTCTCCTCGGCCATCAGCACGCGGTGGCTGTCGCCGACCGTCATTTTTTTCGGCTTGGTGCGGGTGCCGAACGTCTTGCCGAAAATGTCGCCGAGATTGAGCATGCCCATCTGCGCACCCGGCATGCCGGGGATTTCGAAAGTCGGCAGATTGGCCGCCGCACTCTCCTGCACCGCGACTTCGATCTCGCGGTCGTCGAGCGCGCCCTCGCGAAGCTGCTTGCGGAATTTCTGACGCGTGTCGGCGCTGGCGTTGGCGCCGACAAGGGCGTCGAGCACCCGCTCCTCGGCGGCGATCTCGGCCTTGGGCTCGACTTGCTTGCGCAGCCGCTCGCGGGTCATCCCGATCGAGATCTCGACGAGGTCGCGCACGATCTGCTCGACATCGCGGCCGACATAGCCGACCTCGGTGAACTTAGTCGCCTCGACCTTGACAAAGGGCGCCTGCGCGAGCCGGGCCAGCCGCCGCGCGATCTCGGTCTTGCCGCAGCCGGTCGGGCCGATCATCAGGATGTTCTTGGGCAACACCTCCTCGCGCAATTCGGGTGCCAGCTGCTGGCGGCGCCAGCGGTTGCGCAGCGCGATCGCGACGGCGCGCTTGGCGTCATGCTGGCCAACGATAAAACGGTCGAGCTCGGAAACGATCTCGCGCGGGCTGAAGGCGGGCATCGGCGGGTCAGTAGTCCATTTTCTCGAAGGTGATCTTGTCGTTGGTATAGATGCAGATGCCGGCGGCGATGGCCATCGCGCGTTGCGCTATCGTATCGGCATCGAGCCCGTCGATCCCGACGAGGGCGCGCGCCGCGGCGAGCGCATAGCTGCCGCCCGAGCCGATGCCGATCAGCCCGTCTTCGGGTTCGAGCACGTCGCCGGTGCCCGAGAGGATCAACGACACGTTCTTGTCGGCGACCGCCATCATCGCTTCGAGCCGGCGCAGGTAGCGGTCGGTGCGCCAGTCCTTGGCGAGCTCGACGCAGGCCCGCGACAATTGACCGGCATATTGCTCGAGCTTGCCTTCGAGGCGCTCGAACAACGTGATCGCGTCGGCGGTGGCACCGGCAAACCCGGCGATCACCGCGCCACCGGCGAGCCGGCGCAATTTCTTGGCGTTCGACTTGACGACGGTCTGACCCATCGTGACCTGGCCGTCGCCGGCGATCACCACCTGGCGATCCTTGCGCACGCACAGGATCGTCGTGCCATGCCAAACCGTTTCGTCCGATTGTTCCATGCGCCTCTTTGTAAGAAGTTTGAGTTGCGCCCGGCCGATTGAGATGTGGGCCGACGTGATCCACGATCAAGCGCGCCGCGGTGACGGCAACCCGGAAAGGGCGAGACCATCAGACCCGGGCGACTATCGCCCCGAGTGGTCGTAGTGCTATGGTCGCTAAATGGAGAACAGCGGTGAGTGACGAAAGGGTGAGCCTCGAGCTGCTCGGCTCGCGGGTTTTGACAATGACGGCAGAATTGCGCGATTTGCAATTGCGGGTCGGCGCGCTCGAACAGCGCTTTGGCAAGCTCGAATCGCGGCTTGGCGCGCTCGAGCAGCGCTTTGGCGCGCTCGAATCGCGGTTTGGCGTTCAAGAAGAGCGCATGGCGGCGATGTTGTCGCTACTCGTCCGGGTTGCCGGGCGGATCGACGGCGGGGTGCGATGACGAAGTCCCGATAGTGGCAACTCGGTGGCGAAATCGCTAAATGAGGGGGATCGCGATCGGATCTCGACAAAGGAGAGCGGCGTGCGGGTGGCGGAAGTCGAGCGCAACACCAGGGAAACCCAGATCAGCGGCCGGGTCGATCTAGACGGCACCGGCGCCGGCGACATCGCGACCGGGATCGGCTTTCTCGATCACATGTTGGAGCAGCTGGCGAAGCACAGTCTGATCGACCTCGAGCTGCGCGCGGCAGGCGATTTGCACATCGACTTTCACCATACCACCGAGGATACCGGCTATGTCGTCGGCGAGGCGGTGTCGAAGGCGCTCGGCGACCGCGGCGGCATCGCGCGCTACGGCCACGCGGTGATCCCGATGGATGAGACCCTGACCCGGGTCAGCCTTGACGCGTCGAACCGGCCCTACCTGGTGTGGAAAGTCGCCTTTACCCGCCCGAAACTCGGCGAGATGGATACTGAATTGTTCAAGGAGTGGTTCCAGGCCTTTGCCCAATCGGCGGGTGTGACCCTCCACGTCGAAAATCTTTATGGCGAGAACAACCATCATATCGTCGAATCCTGCTTCAAGGGCTTGGCACGCGCATTGCGGCAGGCGGTCGAGATCGACCCGCGGCGCGGCGGCGTGGTGCCGTCGACCAAGGGCGTTCTCGGCGGCAGCCTCTGATGATCGTCGCGATTGTCGATTACGGCTCGGGCAACCTGCGCTCGGCAGCCAAGGCGTTTGAGCGCGCCGCCATGGAAAACAGGATTGCCGCCGAGATCGAAGTCACCAGCGCGCCCGACCAGGTTGCCGGTGCCGATCGCGTCGTCCTTCCCGGGGTCGGCGCCTTCGCCGATTGCCGGCGCGGTCTTGCCGCGGTGCCCGGTCTCGAGGACGCGCTGCGGGAGGCGGTGCATGCTCGCGCGCGCCCGTTCCTCGGGATCTGCGTCGGGATGCAGCTAATGGCCGAACGCGGCCGCGAGTTCGAAACCACCGAGGGGCTCGGCTGGATCGAGGGCGAGGTGGTAGCGATCGATCCCGCCGACCGGGCTCTTAAAGTCCCGCATATGGGATGGAACGAACTGACAGAGCGACGGGCGCATCCGCTGCTGGCGGGAATCGAAGCCGGCGCCCACGCCTATTTTGTCCACAGCTATCATTTGCGTCCGGGCAACGATGCCGACCTCGTCGCCGTTACCGAGTATGGCGGCCCGCTCGCCGCGATCGTTGGGCACGACAACCTCGCCGGCACCCAGTTTCATCCCGAAAAGAGCCAGGAGGCGGGGTTGCGGCTGATCGGCAATTTCCTGCGATGGCGGCCATGAGCGACCAGCACATCGGCGAGCCGAGGATCAACGTCGAGCGGCTGACGCAGTATTCGGGCACCGACCTCGACGATCTGTGCGAAGCAACCGAGAGCGCCATCACCGAGGGCGGCGGGTTTGGCTGGCTGAGGCCGCCGCCACGGCAAGTGCTCGAAAACTACTGGAAAGGGATGTTGCTGGTGCCCGAGCGCCGGCTGGTGGTCGGCCGCCTCGACGGCATCGTCGCCGGCTCGGCGCAGCTGAGCCGCGCCCCGCGCAACAACGAGGCGCAGGCCTTTGCCGGAACCTTGACGAGCGCTTTCGTGGCGCCTTGGGCGCGCGGCCGCGGCCTCGGCCGCGGCATCGTGATCGAGATCGAGCGCCTCGCCCGGGAGATCGGGCTGGCGGTGCTGAACCTCGATCTGCGCGATACGCAGAGGGCGGCGATCGGGCTGTATGAAGGGCTCGGCTACCGGCGGTGGGGCACGCACCCCGTCTATGCCCGGGTCGAAGACCGCATCGTGCCCGGGCATTATTACTACAAGCTGCTCGATGACGGCCCGGCGCCGCCGTGATCCTTTATCCGGCGGTCGACCTGAAGGACGGCAAATGCGTGCGCCTGGTCCGCGGCGAGATGGCGAGCGCCATCGTGTTCAACGACGATCCCGCGGCGCAGGCGCGCCGGTTCGCGGAAGCGGGCTTCGGGTGGCTGCATGTCGTCGATCTGAACGGCGCCTTCGCCGGGCGCCCGGTCAATGGCGAGGCGGTCGCCGCAATCCGCAAGACCGTCGATCTGCATATCCAGCTCGGCGGCGGCATCCGCGACCGGGCTGCGATCGAGCATTGGCTCGGCCTCGGGATCGACCGGGTCGTGCTCGGCACGGCGGCGTTACGCGACCCGGATCTGGTACGCCGCGCCGCAGCAGACCATCCGGGGCGAATCGCCGTCGGCGTCGACGCGCTGCACGGCCGGGTCGCGGTCGCGGGCTGGGTCGAGTCCGCCGATGTCGGAGTCGTCGAATTGGCGCGCCGCTTCGAGGATTGCGGGATAGCGGCCATCATCCATACCGATATCGCCCGCGATGGTGCCATGGGCGGCGTCGACGCCGACGCGGTGGCCGGGTTGGCGCGCCAGGTCCGGGTTCCGATCATCGCCTCGGGCGGCGTTGCCTCGCTCGCCGACATCGCCGCCTTGAAAGCGTATGAGCCCGATGGCATCGCCGGGGTCGTCTGCGGGCGCGCGCTCTATGACGGCCGCATCGACCCGCGCGCCGCGCTGCGGCTGGCGGCGGGAGCATCGGCATGCTGAAGATGCGGGTCATCCCGTGCCTCGACGTCAAGGACGGGCGGGTCGTCAAAGGCGTCAATTTCGTCGATCTGGTCGATGCCGGCGACCCGGTGGCGCAGGCGCGATTTTACGATCGCGAGGGTGCGGACGAACTCTGCTTTCTCGACATCACCGCCAGCGCCGACGGGCGAGACACGCTTTACGATGTGGTTCGCCGTACCGCCGAGGAGTGCTTTATGCCGCTGACCGTCGGCGGCGGAGTGCGCACGGTCGAGGATGTCCGCCGACTGTTGCTGGCCGGCGCAGACAAGGTGTCGGTCAACACCGCCGCGGTTGCGCGCCCCGAATTCGTGCGCGAGGCTGCGGAAAAGTTCGGCAGCCAGTGCATTGTCGCCGCGATCGACGCCAAGGCCGCGGCCCCCGGGCGATGGGAAGTCTTCACCCATGGCGGCCGTCGGCCGACCGGCATCGATGCGATCGACTGGGCGCGGCGGTTGACCGATTACGGCGCCGGCGAAATCCTGCTGACCTCGATGGACCGCGACGGCACCAGATTGGGTTTCGACATCGCCCTGACCCGTGCCGTTGCCGATGCGGTGCGCGTGCCGGTCATCGCCTCCGGCGGGGTCGGCACGCTCGATCATTTGGTCGAAGGCATTCGCGACGGGCACGCGACGGCGGTGCTCGCGGCATCGATCTTTCATTTCGGGACATGGCGAATTGGCGAGGCCAAGGCGCGCCTCGCCGCCTGCGGCATCCCGGTGCGGAGCTGAGGAATGGCCGAGGAATTGGGGGCGGCGCTCGGACGGCTGTGGCAGGTCGTCACCTCACGTCGCGGCGCCGACCCGGAGACCTCCTACACCGCGCGTTTGTTCGCCCGCGGGCGCGCCAAGATCGCCCAGAAGCTCGGCGAGGAGGCGGTCGAGGCGGTCATCGAGGGAGTGCGGGGCGACCGCACAAAGCTCGTCGGCGAGAGCGCCGACCTGCTCTACCACCTCTTTGTGCTGTGGGCCGACATGGGCGTCGCGCCATCCGATGTCGCCGTCGAGCTGACCCGACGCGAGGGCACCTCCGGGCTCGACGAAAAGCGCGGCCGGGCTAATCTTTGAATAGGATTTGAGCGGAGGTCAGCGTGGCTTACGATCGCGACAACGTCTTTGCCCGCATCCTGCGCGGCGAACTTCCCTGCAACAAGGTCTACGAGGACGAGCACGTCCTCGCCTTTCACGACATCAACCCATTGGCGCCGACACACATCCTGGTCATCCCCAAAGGCGAATACGTTTCGCTCGACGATTTTGCCGAGAATGCTTCGCCGGCTGAGCATTCGGCGATGTTCCGTGCCCTGGGGCAGATCGCCAAGGAGCGCGGCGTCGTCGAGACCGGCCACCGCATTATCGC
>DATKHX010000161.1:0-10519 GCA_035510075.1 Allostellaceae bacterium | reverse complement strand
CAACGGCGAGGATCTGCTGCTCAAGATCGGCATCCACGAGGGGCCGTGCCTCGCCGTCGTGCTGAACGACCGGCAGGATTATTTCGGGCAGACCGTCAACATCGCCGCTCGGGTGCAGGCTCTCGCCGACACGCGTTCGATCCTCGCGACCGGCTCTGTCGTCGCCTATCCGCAGACCTCGAACCTGTTGAAGACGCGCGGCCTCGACCCGGTGGCGCAATCCCGCGCCTTGCGCGGCATCGCCGACGAAGTCGCGGTTTACGAGATCCCGTGAGGAGCACCGCAAATCGGCCGGGTCGCTCCCCTCAGGTAGTTAGACGTCGAGGTTGGCGACGGAGAGCGCGTTTGACTGAATGAATTCGCGGCGCGGCTCGACGAGGTCACCCATCAGGGTCGAAAACGTCTCTTCCGCCAGGTCGGCGTGGCTAACCTTGACCTGCAGGAGGGCGCGGGCGTCGGGGTCGAGTGTGGTTTCCCACAGCTGGTCGGGGTTCATCTCGCCGAGGCCCTTGTAGCGCTGCACTTCGATGCCGCGCCGGCCCAGATCCATGACCGCCTCGACGAGGCCCACCGGGCCGCTAATCGGCCACGTCTTGTCGCGCGCCGCGAGCATGCCGGGCCGCTCATAGGCCTCGCGCAATTTGGCGAGGTCGGCGTCGAGCCGGCGCGCCTCGCTCGACCGCATCAGGGCGGCTTCGATCAGGCGCCGTTCGTCCACACCCTGGCGGGTGCGCGCCAGCACCAGCCCCTCGACGCCCGCAGCACTGGTGGCGATCTCGCCCTGCCAGCTGCGCTCGGCTTCGGGTGCGAGCAGGTTGAGGCGAAGGGCCGTGCGGTGCGCGGCGTCCAGCGCTTGCGAGGGATCGGCGAGCAAATCGGCCGCCAACGCCCCGGCGATCGCCGCCTGCTCGACCACCTCGATATTGCCGACCTTGGCGGTAAGCGACTGCAGCGAGCGCCGTTGGCCGCGGGCCTCGTCGAGCAGGGCGCGCAGATCGTTGGCGGCGCGCTCGACGCCGTCGAATTGGGTGAAGACCGCGTCGCGCAACGCCGCCTCGACGCAATAGGCTTCGAGCGCCGGGTCGTCCTTCAGATAGACCGCCTTGGCGTTGCCGCGCTGCAGCCGATAGAGCGGCGGTTGGGCGATATAGAGGAACCCCTTGTCGATCAAATCCGACATCTGGCGATAGAAGAAAGTCAGCAGCAGGGTGCGGATGTGGCTGCCGTCGACATCGGCGTCGGTCATGATGATGATGCGGTGATAGCGCGCTCTCGCGGCATCGAAATCCTCGGGGCCGATGCCGGTGCCGAGGGCGGCGATCAGGGTGCCGATCTCGGCCGAGCCCAGCATCTTGTCGAAGCGGGCGCGCTCGACATTGAGGATCTTGCCCTTCAACGGCAGGATCGCCTGAAAGCGCCGGTCGCGGCCTTGCTTGGCCGAACCGCCGGCGCTGTCGCCTTCGACGATGAACAATTCGCTCTTCGCCGGGTCGCGCTCCTGGCAATCGGCGAGCTTGCCCGGAAGATTGGCGATGTCGAGCGCACCCTTGCGCCGCGTCAGGTCGCGCGCCTTGCGCGCCGCTTCGCGCGCGGCCGCCGCCTCGACGACCTTGGCGACGATCTTTTTGGCCTCGGCCGGGTGCTCCTCGAACCATTGCGCGAGCTTGTCGGCGACAATCCCCTCGATCGCTGGACGCACTTCGGACGAGACGAGCTTGTCCTTGGTCTGGGAAGAAAACTTCGGATCGGGCACCTTGACCGACAGCACGCAGGTCAAGCCCTCGCGCATGTCCTCGCCGGTCAGCGTGACCTTCTCCTTTTTCGCGATACCGCTGTCGTTGGCATAGGCGTTGACCGTGCGGGTCAGCGCCGCGCGAAACCCGGCGAGATGCGTCCCGCCGTCACGCTGTGGAATGTTGTTTGTGAAACACAGCATCGTTTCGTGATAGCTGTCGGTCCATTCCATCGCGATTTCGAGCAGGATGTCGTCGCGTTCGCCGCGAATCGCGATCGGCGGCGCGTGCAATACCTGCTTTGAGCGGTCGAGATAGCGGGCAAAAGCTTCGAGACCGCCTTCGAAATGAAGCGTGACGGATTTCGGCTCGACCCCGCGGGCATCGTTCAGGATTAGCGTTACGCCGCTGTTCAGAAAGGCCAGCTCGCGCAGCCGGTGCTCGAGCGTCGTGAAATCGAACTCGGTGTTGGTGAAGGTCTCGGTGCTCGGCAAAAAGGTAATCTCGGTGCCGGTCGCAGGGCCGTGGCGGCCAGACCCCTCGGGCGAGGCGGGCGCCGGACCGACTTCCGCGAGCGGCGCCTCGGGCGCGCCGTCGCGAAAGCGGATGAACCACTCCGAGCCGCCGCGAAAGACGCGCAGATCGAGCCGGCTCGACAGACCGTTGACGACCGACACCCCGACGCCGTGCAGCCCGCCCGACACCTTGTACGCGTTCTGGTTAAATTTACCGCCGGCATGAAGGTGGGTCATGATGACTTCGGCAGCGGACACCCCCTCCTCGTCGTGGATGCCGACCGGGATGCCGCGGCCGTTGTCGGTGACGGTGACGGAGCCGTCGGCGTTCAACGTCACGACAACCGTGTCGCAATAGCCGGCGAGTGCCTCGTCGATCGCGTTGTCGACGACCTCGTAGACCATGTGGTGCAAGCCGGAGCCGTCATCGGTATCGCCGATATACATGCCCGGCCGCTTGCGCACGGCTTCGAGCCCGCGCAGCACCTCGATCGACTGCTCGTTATAGGTTTCGTCGACGCCGTCGGCGCCGTTCGCAGCATGCGCGCCGTTGCTGGCGGCGGCCGAGAGGTTCGCGACGGGCAAGCCGGGGTTGGGCGCTGGCCCGGAGGCGGACCCCGCCGGCAAACGCGGATCGGGTATCGGGGTGTTTGCCATGTCTTCGTTGTCGAACTTTCTGTGGTTAACCGGAATTTAAGCGGGATTCGCGACGGTCCCGTCGCGAACCGACAGGAACTGGGCGTGGCCGCGGAGCGGAGCGAACACCGTCTCGTCGGTGCCGGTGAGCCAGACCTGGCTGTCGAGCCGCCCTAGCGCCTCGAAGAGTGCCGCGCGCCGGTTCGCATCGAGATGGGCGGCGACCTCGTCGAGCAGCAACAGCGGCGGCTCGCCGCGCGACGCCCGTTGCAATTCGGCATGAGCCAGCAGTATCGAGATCAGCAAAGCCTTCTGTTCGCCGGTCGAGGCATATTCCGCAGCCACTCCACCGTGTGCGAGAGCGACGGCGAGATCGGACCGGTGCGGGCCGATTGCGGCGCCCCCGGCGAGCGCGTCGTCGCGCCGGGCATAGGCCAGCGCGGCGGCAAACTTTGCTTCCGCAGCGAGCGCCGGCATCTCGTCCAGCCACGCCTCGATGGCGCCGACCAATGCCAGCCGCGCCCGCGGAAACGGGCCGTCGGCCGAGGCGCAAGCGCGGTCGAGCCGGTGCACGGCATCCCGTCTAGCGGCGACGACCGCGACCCCTTGCGCCGCCATGACCTCTTCGAGTGCCGCGAGCCAGACCGGATCGGCCGGCCGGTTGAGGGCACAGCTGGTACGCAGCAACCGCGCCCTTTCACGCAACACCTGCTCATAGGCGCCGACACGCGCCGCATGCGCCGGATCGAGCGCCAGCACGAGCCGGTCGAGAAATCGCCGTCTGCCACCCGGGCCTTCGAGAAACAGGCGGTCCATCTGCGGGGTCAGCCACACCACGCCGAGGCACTCGCCGAGTGCGGCTTGTCCGCGCGCCGGCTCGCCGTCGATCCGCACCATCCGACGCTCGCCTTCGGTCGCGTCGCGTCCGGTGCCGATGCGCAATGCACCACGTCGCGTCGCGACGGTTGCGGCGACCGCCCAGCCAGGCATCGCGGCAGGGGCCGCTGTGAAGCCTTCAATCGCCGGGCGGTGGTCGATCTCGGTCAGTCTGGCGCCGCGCAGCCCGCGCCCCGGCGCCAGAAACGAGAGGGCTTCGAGCAAATTGGTCTTGCCGGCGCCGTTGGGCCCGGTCAGAACCACCGGACCGATGTCGAGCGCCAGCCTCGCCTCGGGATAATTGCGGAAATTGGTCAGCGCCAGGCGAGTAACACCGATACCGCCCGCCGCCGTTTCACCCGCGGCACCGGTGCTCCAACGGGCTTCCTGTGCCTCGGTCAGCATGAAGATTATATGGGGTTGCGAGCTCTTTATATCCACTCGCGCGGCCGTGCAACCCAAGGCGACGGCTCAAACCCGCATCGGCATCAGGACATAGAGCGCGCTCGGATCGGCCCGGTCGCGCACGATCGTCGGCGAGGCCGAATCCGACATGACGAATTGCGCTCCTTCGCCCTCGATTTGCGCGGCGATATCGAGCAGGTATCGAGAATTGAACCCGATCTCCAACGGCTCGCTGAGATAGCGCACTTCCAGCTCCTCGATCGCGGTGCCGTTTTCCGGGCTCGTCGCCGACACCGCGAGGCTGCCGCCGTTCGAACCCGGCGCGATGGCGAGCTTGACCGCCCGGCTCTTCTCGCTCGAAATCGTCGACACGCGATCGACCGCCTCCGCGAAATCCTTGCATTTGACCTCGAGGACCTTGTCGTTGGCGGTGGGAATCACCCGGTCGTAGTCGGGGAACGTCCCGTCGATCAGCTTGGAGGTGAGCTCCGCCTCGCCAGTAGCGAAGCGGATCTTGGTCTCGCTCAACGCCACCTGGATCTCGTCCTCGCTCTCGTCGACCAATTTGCGCAATTCGAGGACGGTTTTGCGCGGAACGATCACCCCCGGCATGCCGGCCGCGCCCTCCGGCAACACCATCTCGACACGGGCCAGCCGATGCCCGTCGGTCGCGACCGCGCGGATCACCGGAACTTCGTCGCTCTTAGTCGCGTGCAGATAAATGCCGTTCAGGTAGTACCGCGTCTCTTCGGTCGAGATTGCGAAACGGGTGCGGTCGACCAAGCTCTTCAGCTCGGCTGCGGTCAGCGTGAAACGATGCGCCAGCTCGCCGCTTGCCATCACCGGATAGTCCTCCGGCGGTAGGCAGGCCAGGGTAAATGTCGAGCGCCCACAGCGCAGGACCATCGTGCTGCGCTCGCCGCTCGTCTCGATTTCAATCTGAGCGCCGTCGGGCAGTTTGCGGACGATGTCGTAAAGCGTGTGCGCCGGAGCGGTGACCCGACCCGCCCGTTCGATCCGCGCCGGCACCCGCTCGACGATCTCGAGATCCATGTCGGTGGCGCTGAGCGCCAGCGCGCTGCCCGACTCTCCGCCGCTATCGGCCCGCAACAGCACGTTCGAGAGAATCGGGATCGTGTTGCGCCGTTCGACGACGCTCTGCACATGCCCCAGAGCCTTGAGAAAAGCGACCCGTTCGATGATGAGCTTCATATCGGCGACACGCAGGTTGGCGATGCGGGCGGCGCTGACCCGATTGAGAGCCGGCGTCCCCGTCACGCAGCCTGAGCGGCCCGCGGACGGGGCAGCACATTACCACAAAACGCGGGCCTCAGCACCCCGCTGTGGCGGCCCGGGAACGCGCTGGCTCGCGCGCCCGCACGACGTTTGGCCGGTCAGCTCTGCAGCATGCGGCGGAGCAGCTCCACGTCTTCCGCGAGGACCGGATCGGTGTCCTTCAGCTCTTCGATGCGGCGCACCGCGTGCATGACCGTGGTGTGGTCGCGGCCGCCGAACTTGCGGCCGATTTCCGGCAACGAGCGGCTCGTCAACTGCTTTGACAGGTACATCGCGACCTGACGCGGGCGGGCGACGATGCGGGCGCGCCGGTTTGAGGTCATCTCGGCAAACCGAACATTGAAGTGCTCGGCGACGCGCCGTTGGATCTCGTCGATCGTCACCCGCCGCTCTCGCGACCGCAGCAAATCGTGCAGCTCTTCCTGCGCGCTTTCAAGCGTGATGTCGCGCCCCACCAGCTGCATGTTGGCGACGATGCGATTGAGCGCCCCCTCCAGTTCGCGCACATTCGATGTGATCTTGTGGGCCAGCAGCTCCATTACTTTGCGCGGGATGCGCATGTTTGCCTGCTCGGCCTTTGACTGCAAAATGCCGAGGCGTAGCTCGTAGGTCGTCGGATGGAGATCGGCAACAAGCCCCCAGCCGAGGCGGGAGCGCATGCGTTCCTCCATCCCTTCGAGATCGGATGGCGATTTGTCGGCAGAGATGACGATTTGCCGATTCTGATCGACCAGCGCGTTGAAGGTGTGAAAAAATTCTTCCTGGGTCGATTCCTTGCCGCTGATGAATTGAACATCGTCGATCATCAACAGGTCGACCGAGCGAAATTCTTCCTTGAAATCCATCGTCGACTTGTAGCGCAGAGCGCGGATGAACTGATGCATGAACTTCTCAGCCGACAAGTAGATCACCTTGCGGGCGCAGGCGTGCTTGTGCACGTGCCATGCAATAGCATGCATCAGATGGGTTTTGCCGAGCCCGACGCCGCCGTAAAGAAAGAGTGGATTGAACGGCACCATGCGCACTTGACCGGCGCAAGCCTCGGCGACGCGGCGCGCCGCCGCGTGGGCCAGCTCGTTGGGCTTGCCGACAACAAAATTCTCAAAGGTGAAGCGCGGATCGAGGCCCGGCGGCCGATCTTCCCCGATCTCCAGAGCGGATACGGGTTCTCCCATTGGTGAAAGCGCCGGCAGAGCCATATCCGTAGCATCCTCGCGGCTAGCCCGATCCGTAGAACCCGCTTCCCAGCTCGCTGGCGCGACCACGACCGATATCCGCTTGACTTGTCGGTTTTCCGCGCGCCACAGCGCCAAGATCCGATCCGCGTAATTCGACGCGACCCAGTCGCGATAGAGCCGGGCCGGTGCCGCGATGACTGCCTCGCCGCCATCGACCCGCTGCACGTTGATCGGCGCGAGCCAGCTCCGATAGGCGATTTCGCCGATCTCCTCCTTGAGCCGGCCGAGCACCCGGTGCCATTCGATTTGCGTCGTCGTCGCGCTTTCGCTAAGAGTTCCTAGACCTGTTTCTGCCACCACCACATCCCCCCGATCAGGACGGCAGCACCGCCCGGTTCAACTCCGGTAAATTTTACTCCTCAACTCAGTCAATAAATCGCGTTCCGCCTTTGACTTTCGAAGGCAACATCGATCCCCCTGGACAAGCCGTTATTGTCGTTGATCGTGAGCAAAGCTTAGAGTGCTTCGCCCCGATCAACTTTTACAGGGCGCCAACGTATTTCCTGTCGTCGCAATACGGCAACTCTAACTGAGATGTCGAAACGATGGCAATGCGTCCGAACAGGGAACGCAGAAAGTTTTTTGGACGCGGCCATGACGGCCGCATCTCGCGCGGAATTCGCGAGCGTGTCCCTGCGGATGCGTCAGAGCCACGCGCGTTTGGAGAGGGAGGGGTTCAGAGCGCGTTGATGCGCGTTGCCAGCCGCGACAGTTTGCGCGAGACGGTGTTCTTGTGCATCACGCCCTTGGTGATCGCGCGATGCAGCTCAGGCTGGGCGAGCTGAAATGCCGATTGCGCGGCCGCCTTGTCGCCGCTGGCGATCGCCGTTTCGACCTTTTTGACGAAGGTGCGCACCCGGCTCACCCGGGAGCGGTTGATCGCGGTGCGCTTCTCGGTCTGGCGGATGCGCTTTTCCGCCGATTTGTGGTTCGCCATGCTCTCAGTGCCGATTTTCGGAGAGGCCACCTTCTATCCGCGAGCTGCCGGCGCGTCAATCAAGAACGGCGCTACGGCCAAAGGGGCGGCGACGGTCTTTTGGGGCAGGCAACAAAAGCTCGCGGTCGCTAGCCGATAACGATATCGTGTCCTGGCGTGAATCGGCCGAGCAACAAACCGCGGAGAACGCGACAACCGACAAGGAGAACGATCATGGCGTCCATCCAGCATGTGCATGTGAAAACCCGCGATCCCAAAGAGACCGCGCAATTCTACGTCGACAATTTTGGTGCGACCCTGAAGGCGGAAATCCCCGGCCGCGGCTTTCGCCTCGATCTGCACGGGCTGCAGCTCAACATCACCGGCCTGATCGCGAGCCAAAATCACGAGCAGCATTACGGCATCGAGCACATCGCGGTCGACACCGAAGACTATGACGGCACATTGGCCAAGATGCGCCAAAACGGTGTGCGTATCCTCGAAGAGATGGCTCCCAACAACGGCCGGCGGGTGTGTTTTATCGAAGCGCCCGACGGCGCCCAGATGGAATTGATCGAAAAGGTCTGAGGGTCCGGCCCCAAAAGAATGGCGAAAGATCAAAGAGTTGATCGTCATTCCCGCGAAAGCGGGAACCTAGGGCAAGCGATGTTCGGTCGCCCCCCGGTTCGGGCCAGGGGCAGGCTCTGGGCCCCCGCTTTCGCGGGGGTGACGATAGGATATTGGGATCGTTCGCCTCATCTCGAAATCAGGCACCAAATGCTCTTGATTCCATAGCATTCGAAGAGGTGGCGGCGAGCATGGCCTTGAAAGACAAAATCGCGCTGGGTGTCTCGCTGCCTCACCGCTCGCCCGAGCCGATCGCCCCCGAAATCGTGCGCAACGTAGCGCAACGTGCCGAGGCGCTCGGCTTTCGCGATCTGTGGGTGACCGAGAACACCCTCGACCATGTCTTCTGCTTCGATCCGGTGGCGGTGTTGACCTACGCCGCCGCGGTCACGAGCAAGATCCGCCTCGGCGTGTCGGTCGTCGTGCTCCCGATCCATCACCCGGCGCATGTGGCGCATCAATGGGCGTGTCTCGATCATCTGAGCGGCGGGCGCGCGATCCTCGGCGTCGGGCTCGGCCGCGAGCACCATTATGCTCAGTTTCAGGTCCCGCGCGAGGCCCGCGTGCGGCGGTTTCGCGAAGATGTCGCGCTGATCCGGGCATTGTGGAACGAGCCCCGCGTCGATTTTCACGGGAAGCTCTATCAGCTCGCGAGCGGCACGATGCGGCCCAAGCCGGTGCAGCAGCCGTTGCCGATGTGGTTCGGCGTCGGCCACCCGAACGCGGTGCGCCGCGCCGGCTTTCTCGCCGACGGTTGGATGGGCTCGGGCGGGTCGAGCATCGCCGCGTTCAAGCAATCCGTGCCGATCCTGCGGGCGGCACTGGAGGAGGCCGGGCGCGACGCGGTAAACTTCCCGATCTCGAAGCGGGTGTTCATGGCGGTTGACGAGCGGCCGGAGGCGGCGCGCGCCGAGCTCCACCGCTGGTTCACCGAGGTCTATCACAACCCCGAGGGGACCGACGCCTCGGGCATCCACGGCACCCCGGAGCAGGTCCGCGAGCGCCTCGAAGAGCTGGTGGCGATGGGCGCCAACCACCTGCTCCTAAACCCGATCTCGCGCTACACCGAGCAGGTCGAGGCGCTGGCCGCCGTCGCCGGATTGAACTGAGCGCGACCAGAAAAGGTCCAACCGATGTCGTCACTGCATTCCGATCCGGTCAAAGAGCAGGTCGCCGCCCATTGGGACCGGCGGGCGGCGCATTTCGACGAGGATTTCGGCCACAGCATCCGCACGGCGGCCGAGCACGCGGCGTGGGATCGCATCTTCGGCCTCGTCCTGCGGGCGCAGGGCGCATTGGACGCGCTCGACGTGGGCTCCGGCACCGGTTTTCTCAGTCTCGAGCTCGCGGCGCGCGGGCACCGCGTGACCGGCGTCGACTTCGCGCCGTCGATGATCGCTCGCGCCGAGCGCAAGGCAACGGACCGCGGCCTGACCGTGCGCTTCGAGCAGGCCGACGCCGAGCAATTGCCGTTTGCGCCGGCGAGCTTCGACCTGGTGATCAGCCGCCATGTGTTGTGGACCCTGCCGCATCCCGAAGCGGCGATCGACGAATGGCTCCGGGTGCTGCGGCCGGGTGCGCGGCTCGTCATCGTCGATGGTGCGGTGCTCGACGGCAGCGACCGCGTCACCGGTGCTCAGCCCGGTTGCCAGGAAAACGCCCGCACCAGCCCCGAATATGCCGCGGTCGGCGATCGGCTGCCGTTTCTCGGCGGCCGGCCGCGCCAGGAGATCGAGGCGTTGTTGCGGGCCCACGGACTCCGCAATGTCGCAAGCGACCCGCTCACCGACCTCGTCGACGCGCAGGTGCAGCGCATGATCGAGGAGGGGCTGGAGCCGCGGCGGCGCAACCGCTACGTCGTCTGGGGCGACACGGCGGGCTGAGAGACCGCGGGGCGGTTGGGTCGGGGCTAGGCCGGTGCAGCAGGGCCGCGGCGGCATCGGGAGCCACAAGCACGGCATCTCCGGTCACGCCTCGCAAAGCCCGCGCCTGCGCCTTGCGAAAAGGCTCGCCGCCGAGCGCGGCGAGTACGGGGTCCAATCAGCCCGCCGCCCGCTGCGCCTGTCTTTCGACAATGTACGCGACGCCTTCGATTCGCGACGCAAGGCGCGCCGGGGCAAATGAAAGAGGCTGATCGGCTGCTTGGAGAAATTGTTCCCGCTCCAGTGGTCATCGACGATCATTTCTGATGATGCCATTCGAGATCGTCTTGCGCGGACTTGATCCGCGCTCCACGTCTTCGTTTCGGGTAGCGGAAGGCATGGATGGCCGGGTCAA
>DATKHX010000160.1:0-20559 GCA_035510075.1 Allostellaceae bacterium | reverse complement strand
TCCCGACCGCGGTGCAGGTGTAGCCATAATTAAGGTTGAAGAGCACCAAGGTCTTGCGGTCGGTGATCGACACGACATGGCCGAGCCCGGTCGACGACCCGGCGGGATCGGCGCGCGACAGCCGCTTGCCGGCGACACCCTCGCGCAAGTGGAGCGGGAAGGCGGCGGCGAGGTCGGCCATGCCGAGCGCCATCTGGCGCATCCGCCAGTCGCCGGTGTAGAGCCACATGACCGACCATTGCGGGTAGGGCGCGATCTCGGCGCGCGCCCCCGCCACCCCCATGGCGGACGCCCACAACCCGCCGTCCCAGGCGCCGTCGTAGAGGTCGTGCGCCGAATTGGCCCACTGCGCGTATTCGGATGCGACGGCACTCGCCGGCACGGTGATCGCGGTGTCGTAGTTGGGCAGGAACCGCGTCGATTCGAGATAGGCGAGGTTGTTGTCGATGTCGACCTGCGGGCTCGGGGTGCCGCCGAGCCAAAAGCTCTTCGACCACGCCGTCATCGCCCAGTGCGTCAAACCGCTCCTCTTGTACGGCACTGCGTTGCCGAGTGTCAGGGTCAGGCTGTAGGACAGATCCTCGACAGCTTGTGTATTGTCGTTCTCGCCGACAAAGCGCACGAACACCTGATGCGTTGCCGGCCAGAAGGTCGCATAGAAGCGCGGCCGGAACGGAGTGTAGCTGTCGCCGAAGCCGATGTCGTATTTGCGCTGAGCGCTGTCGTCGGCGAGGATGATGGTTTGCGCCACCGGCCCCGAGGTCCACAGCTTGTAGTCGCCATTCGCCAGCATCGTGCGCGCGTCGATGCTTTGGCTAACGCCGCCCGCCGCGCTCGTCAGAATCATCTGAGCATCGAACATGTACTGCATTTGCAGCATCTGCGCTTGGCTCAGCGGGGTGTTGTTGGGGGCGGCCTGGTTTTGAAAGGTCAGGGTCAGGGAGCCGCCCGCCGGAATTGACGGGATGACGGTTGCGATGACGGCGTATTCGACCGAGCCGTCGGGATAGCGGTTCTTGACATCGGCCTGGGTGGCGACGGCGCTGCCGTTGATCAAGACTTGCGGTGCGGTGGCGATCGCACCATCGAGAAACGGCCGCCCGAACTGAAACGGATAGTTGCGGATCGCCGCACCGCTCTGGTTGCTCACCGTGATCGAATTTGCCACCCCAGGCGGGAGGGCCGCAGCGGCGAGCGCATGAGCCGGTGCGGCGCCCTCCAGCATTGAAAAACAGACAGCAAATATCAAGTAGCCGCAATATCGCATCTGTAGCCTCCATAGCTATAGACGATCGTTGCCCCCAGACTTCGATCGATAGCAGCGTGGAGTTAATGAGATGTCGGCTTAGCTTGTCGTTTTGTTCGAGTGTCTATCGAATTATTCCACACCACGATTAAAAGCCAGATAGAATTGTCTTTAAAGGTCGATAAATGTGGCATTGTGTCCAGCGCCAGCGCGAAGCAAAGGGCCTCGGTCGGCCGCGGGCTACCTCGATCGGATCAGGCGAAATGACCGCGTTTACGGTCGGCCGCTGCTACAGCGTCCGGCTGCGGGCCGCGGCGCCGCGAGCGATGCAACCTTGATGATCGCTACCGGCGCTTCCAGGTGAAGACGGACGACATGGCGAAATTCCACACCGCGCCGATTACCGCGCCGGCGATGCCGGCGAGCCACCATACCCGATCCCCGGCAAAGACGTAGGAGGCGACCCCGACATTGGCGATCGCGCCGAACCCGCAGATCAGATAAAATACCATTAGTCCGCGCAGCAGATTTCTGCCGCGCAGCCGCAGGTCGCGGTAAGTGAGCTGATTGTTCAAGAAAAAATTCGAGGTCATCGCCACCATTGTCGCAACCGCCTGCGACACGGCAAAGCGGAACCCCAGCAAGTTTAAGCCGGCCCACAATACGGCGAGGTTGACGACGAGCCCCACTCCGCCGATCAGCGCGAACAGAACAAACCGGATCGGAACCACGCCGCCGAACAGCTTGTCGGCCAGCAGCATGCCGTATTCCCACGCTACGAGGATATCGAGCTTGCTCTCGCCGTATTGCCGCTGGCGGAACACGTAAGGCAGTTCGACGACCCGCACCGGAGTGGGCGAGGATGCCAGCAGATCGAGTAGGATCTTGAAACCCTGTCCCGACATTCGGCGGATCGCCCGCTCGAAGACCTCGCGCCGGCACATGAAGAAACCGCTCATCGGGTCGGCGACATCGGTCTTGCAAATGGCTCCCGCCAGCCGCGTCGCGAATTTGCTTATTCGGGCGCGGCCGCGTTTCCAGTCGCCGACCCCGCCGCCGTCGACATAGCGGCTTCCGATCACCAATTCCGCCGCGCCGCTGTCGAGCAGCGCCAACATCTGCGGCAGCAGCCGTTCATCGTGTTGAAGATCGGCGTCCATGACGGCGACATACGGCGCGGCGGAGGAGAGCACTCCCTCCATGCAGGCAGTCGCGAGGCCGCGCCGGCCGATTCGCTGCACGCAGCGCACCCGCGGATCGCGGCGCGCGGCGGCGCGCACACAATCGGCGGTTCCGTCGCGCGAATCGTCATCGACAAAGATCACTTCCCACGATGCGAACGGCAACGCGGCGGTCAACAGCTCCAGCAACGGTGCAATATTATCCCGCTCGTTCAACGTCGGTATGATTACCGACAACAGGGTCGTTGCGCGAACAGGGGACAGGTCGTGCAAATCTGGATCGAGGGTCCTCAAATCGGCATTCCGGGTATGGCGAGCGACCTGGCGGCGCTGGCTCGTATCTTCGTAGGGTGATCGCGCCGCGAATGGCATGGCACTGATGTCGCCTCGGCGGTTCGGCAACGGGCTTTGTCATGTCGCAATCGGCTTCGGGCGACCGTACCGGATGGCAGGATGGCCTGCTTAACATATCGTCTCCTCCCCTCCGGCTCAACTGTCGCCCCCTGCGGCACCGGCGCACGCAGCCTTGCCGAGGGGGATCAAGATGCTTACTGCCCTGCACGGACAGGCAGGTTCGCCACAGGGCTCTCGGTTGGCGCGCCAATCGGCTCTGGCGGAGATATCGTTGCCGCGCTCGAGCCCGGCCGAATGCCGGCGTCGCTTAGTTGGTGAGGGCCCGCATGCGTCAAGGCAAATCGCTTCAGCTTCTGTCCATTCTCGGCAGCCCTTATTTCGTCCCGGTATGCTTTGCGGTTTACCTCGGACTGCGGTTCGCGATGATCGTCGGCGTTCCGGTCCAGCAGCACTCCGACGAGCTATGGTACTATCACGAGGCCGTATCGCTGGCTGCCGGCCGAGGCTACTCCGAAAATGGTGTTTTGACGGCATACTGGCCGGTGGGATGGCCCGGCTTCCTGAGCCTGATATTTTGGTTGGTCGGCCCGTCGCCGTTCATTGGCCAGCTGGTGAATTGGCTGTGTTCGGCGGCAATATTTTTACTGACGCTACGTCTCGGTGCGACCCTGTTCAAGGACGAACTCGTCGGGCGGCTGAGCGTGTTGATTTTGACGATTTGCCCAAATCAAATCGCGTATGTCCCGATCCTCGGCACCGAGGTGTTCTACGCCGCGCTGTTGCTGCTCGCTATCGATCTATTGATTGCGGAAGGGGGCCAGTGGCGGCTGGCAGCCTCCGGCGTCACGTTCGGGATCGCAACCCTGACAAAAGCGCAGACCCTGTTGCTCCCAGTGACGCTGTTCGCTGCTTGGTGGATCGTCTCCGGGTTCGAACGCCGGTCGTTTTACCAGGCGGGTAGGGCGATAATCGTTTATGCCGCGATGGCTGCCGTTATCCTGCCGTGGACCGCGCGCAATTATCGTGCTTTCGGCGAGATTGTTCCGATCTCCACCAACGGTGGATTGACGCTGTTGACCGGCAACAACCCCAGCGCCCAAGGCGACTTCACGCCGAATGATCCGCTGGTCAAAAAGGTTCCACATGGCGTCGCGCAGCAAGTGGCCGCCGATCATTTGGCGACATCGCTGGCCCTCACCTGGATCAGTCGGCATCCCGGCGCGGCCATCGCCCTCATACCAAAAAAAATCTGGCGGCTATGGGCCCCCGACGGCGAGGCTGAATGGTCCTATCAGGCCGGCTACAAGGGCTATGACCAACATTGGATAATATTCAGAACGATGCGAATTATCAATCAGCTCTATTATGCTGCGTTGATACTGTTAACCGTGCTCTCTGTTTTTTATTGGCTTAGAGGCGCCGACGTACCCTCACCCGGATGGTGGACGGGCTATGTCCTGATTCTGTACACTACGGGAATATCGATCATTTTCTCGGGTCAATCACGCTTTCATTTCCCGTTGATCCCGTGGATCGCGATGTATGCGGCCTGGGCAATCGTCCAATCGACAGGGATTTCTCGGTGGACGCCCGCCGGAAGGGCCCGCTCTTCGCTGCGGAGCAACAGGCACCATCCCCGGCCCGGTTGACACCGTGGGCTGGGGTCGATCATGGTGCGCCGCCTCTCACCGTTCCCATTTGAGAAGTCATCATGACCGACGCTGATCTCGCCGCCGCCGTCGATGCCGCTTGGGAAAGCCGCGACGCCATGTCACCCGCGACCAGAGGGGTAGAGCGCGACGCGATCGAGGCGGCGCTCGACGGGCTCGACAGCGGCGAACTGCGCGTCGCCGAAAAGACCGCGCAGGGCTGGCGCGTCCATCAATGGTTGAAAAAGGCGGTGCTGTTGTCGTTCCGGCTCAATGACATGGTCGCGATCCCGGGCGGCCCGGTCGACCCCGAGCGCGGCGCCGCCAAATGGTGGGACAAGGTGCCGTCGAAATTCGCCGGCTGGTCGTCTAACCGGTTTCGCGACGCCGGGTTTCGCGCGGTGCCGGGCAGCATCGTCCGGCGCTCGGCCTATATTGCGCCCAACGTCGTCTTGATGCCGAGCTTTGTGAATGTCGGAGCCTATGTCGACAAGGGGACGATGGTCGACACCTGGGCTACGGTCGGCTCCTGCGCGCAGATCGGCGAGAACTGCCATCTCTCGGGCGGGGTCGGCATCGGCGGCGTGCTGGAGCCGCTCCAGGCCGAGCCGGTCATTATCGAGGACAATTGCTTTATCGGCGCACGCAGCGAGGTCGTCGAAGGCGTCATCGTCGAAAAAGGCTCGGTGCTGGCGATGGGCACGTTTATCAGCGCCACGACCAAGATCGTCGACCGCAGCACCGGTCGAATTCATATGGGCCGGGTGCCGGCCTACTCCGTAGTGGTGCCAGGATCGCTAGCCGGCAAGCCGTTGCCCGACGGCAGCCCCGGCCCGAGCCTTTATTGCGCGGTCATCGTCAAAACCGTCGACGAGCAAACCCGAGCCAAAACCGCGATCAACGAACTGCTGCGCGAATGAGGAACGCCGTTCTCGACCCGGCCGCCCTCGCCGCCGAGCTGATCCGCCGACCGAGCGTCACGCCCAAGGACGAGGGTGCGCTCGACATCGTCCGCGGTTGTCTCGCAGACCTCGGCTTCACCTGTCACCGCCTCGTCTTCGGTGGCGACGACGGCAGCGACCCGATCGCCAACCTCTATGCCCGACATGGCGAGGGCCGGCCCAATCTCTGCTTTGCCGGGCATACCGACGTCGTGCCGCCGGGGCCGCGCGAGACATGGTCGCTCGACCCGTTTGGCGCGGATTTACGTGACGGCGCGCTGTGGGGCCGCGGTGCCGTTGACATGAAGGGAGCGATCGCCGCGTTTGTCGCCGCCGCCCAGCGCTGGCTCGCCGAGCGCGGCCCCGGTTTTGACGGCTCGATCAGCCTGCTGATCACCGGCGACGAAGAAGGAGCCGGGGTCAACGGCACCAAGAAGGTCTTGGATTGGCTCGCGACCCGCGGCGAGGCGCTCGACGCCTGTGTCGTCGGCGAGCCGACCTCGGCCGTCGCTCTCGGCGACATGATCAAAATCGGCCGGCGCGGTAGCCTGACCGGGCGTCTGACCGTCCATGGGCTCCAGGGCCATACCGCCTATCCCCGGCTCGCCGACAATGCCGCCCACCGCCTGGTCGCCATCCTGCACGCGCTGACCACCGCCGAGCTCGACCAGGGATCCGAGCATTTCCAGCCTTCGACCCTGCAGGTCTCGACGATCGACATCGGCAATACGGCGTCCAACGTCATTCCCCCCGAGGCGCGGGCCGTCTTCAATATTCGATTCAACGATCGCTGGACCGGGGAGAGCCTGAAGCATTGGCTCGTCGAACGGCTCGACATCGAAGATTGCGGCCGTCACACTCTCGATATCTCGGTCGGCGGCGAGCCCTTTCTGGTGCCGCCTGGCATCGTCGCCGATCCGCTCGTCGAGGCGATCCGCCGGGTCACCGGCCGCAAGCCTGAGCTCAGCACGACTGGCGGCACCTCGGACGCGCGTTTCATCCACGCCTATTGCCCGGTCGCCGAATTCGGCCTCGTCGGCCAGAGCATGCACAAGGCCGACGAGCGGGTCGACCTCGCCGACCTCACCGCATTGACCGAAATCTATCGAACCTTTCTCGACCTGTTCTTCGAGAAGTCCTGAGCTGGCAGCGAGCAGCTTATGCCGGTGACGACATGGGCCGAGTTGCGCTGGGCGCTGGTCGGCAGCCTGCGGCTGGCACGCGGCGATCGCGGCGGGCTTGCCTATTTCGACCGGTCGCTCGACGGGTTCTGGCGTTCGTTCCTTTCCGCCTTTCTCGGCTACCCGTTCTTTCTCATGCTGCTGACGATGCGGGTCGGCCTCGCCGATTGGAACGCCGCGGGAGGCCTGCGGATCATTCTGATCGAGACGATCGGCTACGTAATCTCGTGGGTTGCGTTCCCGCTCGTCATGTTGTCCGTGCTGCGCTGGATCGGGCGCGAGCAGCGGTTTTTCGATTTCATGGTCCCCTACAATTGGTGCCAGCTGCCGCAGAGCGTCCTGTTCGTGCTGGTCGGTCTCGAATCCGAGACCGGAGCATTGAGCGATCCGATCTCGCAGACGATCGAGATCGCCGCCGCGATCGCCGTTCTTGTTTATGAATGGTACATCGCCCGCGTCGCGCTCGAAACGAGCGGGGCGGCCGCAACCCTGGTCGTTCTCGTCGATCTCGTGCTTGGCGTGCTGATCACCCGGTGCGCCGGCGCACTTTACTGAGCCGCACGCTCGGCAAAAGGGGTCGCCGTACCCGCGGCCGGTGGGGTTAGGGTTTCAGCGGAAGTCCTGGTTTTGCCGGTCAGGTGCGTCAAAAGCTGTCCGAACGACGCCGCTCGCTCCGCCTGCGACGGCGTCAAGGAGCGCGGGAAACGAGATGACGATGGTGCGGATCGGCTATCGCCCGCAGACCGAGAATGGACGTGGCGCGCCGCTATCCGCGCATGAGCGGGGCGTTCGTAACCGGACGAGGCCGAACCCGAATCGGCGACGGGGTCGCCCTTGGAGGTCGCGTTGCCAGGCGCGGCATTCGTCGGCGAGGGAGCGGAGCTCGACGCTTGCCCGGTTGGAACGGTCAGCGCCAAGGACGCGGCTCCGCGCGACGCCGGCAGCAACGGCGCTTTGACAGTGTTAGGCGGCATTTGCGCTAGGTCACCCGACGGCAATAAGTCCCGGGTCGCGGCGATCTCGGCCACCGGCGGGGATCCCGCTTCGAGTGCAGTCGGCCCCGGTGCGAGGTCTCCTTGCGGCGGGTGGGGAGGGTTGCGACCCGAAGCGGCGATCGCTTCGTTTGCGGGCGCCGCAAGCAGGAAAAATCCCGCTCCAAAAGATGCGCTGATTGCAACGGCGATGAGCCCGACAAGCCCGAGAAACAAAAGGGTGCCCACCGGGATACAGGCAGCCGCGGCGGGGCCGATACTTGATGTGGGGGTCGTTGGCGATGCCGGCACGGCCAGCTTTTCATTTTTGAGCGCATCCGACGCACCATCCTCGACCGGAGACGGGCCGACCGGCTGAACCACATCCCGCGGGAGCAATCGCGGCTCCGAGCGGCCCGGCCGGGGCGCTCGCAGACGCGCAGCAAATAGGGGATTTCTTAGTATTCCAGGGCGCATCGACCGCCTCGCGCTGTATTCGACAGAGATCTCTTGCAGCTTCATCCGGCGTAAGAAGGTTCGCCCGATCAGGTAACAGCAGTGCATCCGCAAGATCGACCTGAATGGTTGCTTTGATTAAGGAGTTGCTGGTCCCACCGCACAACCCCCAGCGCGGTCGTTTGACCCACTATGGCTGTGTCATTTCCGAGTCGTGAGCGGAACGACAGCAATCTTTGGCAATGCTGGTGGCTGACGCCACGGCGTGTTGATCACCCCCGCCGCGGGCGGCCTCTGCCGAGTCGACGCGATGCGCTCTTCCCTATCGGTCCGAAGCGGGTTGGGCGAACGGATCGGCAGTTCCTGCGGCGGGCGGGGTCAATGATTGGCCGGCCGGCGGGGTAGGCTGCGTCAGTTGGTTAACGAGCCGATCGAAGGAAGCCGCCTGCTCAGCTTGCTGCGGCATCGAGTGCTGGACGGGACGGGGCTCGAGCTCCGACCGCCGGGGTTCACGCGCAGACCGAGGATGGGGATGCCGTGCCGCGCTTCGAGCGTGGTCGGGTCGGTGATTGCCGTTCGGCGGACGCGTCGCATGATGATCCTCCACGATATTTTTCGCGGAGAAAGGGGGCCCGGCGGCAACACCCGCCGGACCTGCCGGGGAGCTTTGAGGGTTTGCCGGCTGACCGGACGATACCTCGGCTGATACGGGCGGCGAGGGCTGGTCAGCCTCACCCGCGGATTTCGGCGTCGCGTCGGCCGCTGCCGCCGGTTTTTCATCGGGGCCGCCGGAAGTGACGGCTGGCGCGGCCGGCAGTGATGTCTTTGCTTCGTGTGGGATCGGTTCGGGGATGCGGACCGCCTGCGAAAGCTCGGAGGCGCTGCTGTCGGAGGCCGGGACAGTTGTCCTTGGGGGTGCCGTAAACCATAGGTATCCAGCGACGGCGACAAAGGCAAACCCGGCGAGCGCAACGTAAAGCAGCGAGCGTGCCCGACGGCCCACGGCGGCAGCAGGGCGACGACCGGGCGCCAAGATCGCCGCCGAATTGGAGGGTTTGGGCTCGTCGTCGCGGGTCGCGGACAGGATCCCCGGATTGGCGGTAGCCGGGGGAGAGGGCGGTGGCGCTGGATTTACGGGGAAAAGTCGCGGCTCCGCCCGCTCGGGTCCGAGTTCCTGCGGCTCTGAGGTAGGCAGTTGTCGCCTCATCTTCTTCGCATTCGCTCGATGGTCGCCACGGTTGGAGTGCCTCCCTCGGCACAGCCCGGCACGGCTATCGGTGTCGCAGCCACTAACCCTGAATAACGGCAGAATAGCGGATTTCAACCAGATAAAGCCCTTCGGCAGGCGCGGTCGGGCCGCCGGCCCGGCGGTCGCGCGCGGCGAGGGCCTCGGCCACCTGCTTCGGCTGCCAGCGGCCGATCCCGACGAGCTCGAGTGTGCCCGCCATGTTGCGCACCTGACGATGCAGAAAGGACCGCGCCCGCGCCTCGATGCGGACCTCGTCGCCGATCCGCGTCACTTCGAGGGCGTCGAGCGTGCGCAACGGCGATTTCGCCTGGCACAGACGGTCGCGAAAAGTCGTGAAATCGTGGTGGCCGACGAGATGCTGGGCGGCTTCGCACATCGCCTCCGCATCGAGTGGCGGCGCCACCCGCCACACTCGCCCGCGCTCCAGCGCTGCCGGCGCCCGCCGGTTCAGGATGCGGTAGACGTAGACGCGCTCGATCGCGGTGAGCCGGGCGTCAAAACCAGCCGGGGTGGTTTCTACGGTAAGAACGCTGATCGTGGTATGACGCAGGTAATGGTTTAGCGCGCCGCGCAGCACATCGGGCCGCACCTCGCGCGCAAGGTCGAGATGTGCGACCTGGCCCAGCGCGTGGACGCCGGCATCGGTGCGACCGGCGCCAAACACCGTCACCCTTTCGCCGCAGAAATTCGCGACCGCGGTTTCGAGCGCCTCCTGTACCGACAGCCCTTGCGGCTGGCGCTGCCAGCCGACGAGCCCGGCGCCGTCATATTCGATCGTCAGCTTGTAGCGGGGCACGGCAGACGGGTTCCCTCGACGATTGGATGGCCGCGCAGAAATGCTGCGGTATCGAATGGCGCGCGCCCCGGCCGCTGCAACCGCAACGGCCGCAGCATCCCCGCCCCGCAAGCGATGGTCAGCCGGTTGTCGAGCACGGTCCCCGGCGGCTCGGCCGGTGTGTCGGACAGTACCGTCGCGGCGAGCACCCGGATTTGCTCGGAACGGTATTCGAAGAACGCGCCCGGCCACGGGTCGAGGGCGCGCGCCCGCCGCTCCAGTTCCTGGGCCGACAGGCGCCAGTCGAGTCGGCCCTCCTCGCGCAAGATCTTTGACGCATAGGTGACGCCTTCCTGCGGCTGCGGCCGGGCCTTCAGGCCGCCCTGCGCGACCGCCTCCAAAGCCTTGACGATCAGTTCGCCGCCGAGTTGTGCGAGTGCGCCGGTCAAACCGCCGGCGGTAGTTTCGGGAGGGATCGGCACGGCCTGCTGCATCAGTATCGGGCCGGTGTCGAGCCCTTCCCCCATCTGCATGATCGTGATCCCGGTCTCGGCGTCGCCAGCGAGCAGAGCGCGCTGGACCGGTGCGGCGCCGCGCCAGCGCGGCAACAATGACGCGTGGACGTTGAGGCAGCCGAGGTGGGGGGAGGCGAGCATCGCGCGCGGCAGAATCAACCCATACGCGGCCACGACCGCGGCGTCGGCGCG
This sequence comes from Allostellaceae bacterium, assembly GCA_035510075.1. Taxonomy (GTDB): domain Bacteria; phylum Pseudomonadota; class Alphaproteobacteria; order ATCC43930; family CGMCC-115725; genus AP-15. Next base: position 9,849 of record DATKHX010000160.1, on the reverse strand, counting down.
GAAGCCTGTGAATTCCGACGTGACTTCCTCCGACCGCAGCCGCGCCGGGCAACGCACGATGAGCCCGTGCTGGTCGGCGAGCAGCTGCACCGGCGACGGCTGCAGCCGGTGGCCCCGGCCGGCCGGGCGCGGCGGCTGGGTATAGACCGCGAGCAGGCGATGGCCGGCCGCGATCAGCGCGTCGAGGATTGTCGCGGCAAACGGCGGCGTGCCCATGAAGACAAGATCCACCCCGCGCCTCCGACAAGCCGGGCCAGCGCCGTCGCGGGCGTCAAGCGGCGACAGGCATTCGACCGCGTTTGGCCTTGGCGAGCTTGCGCAGGATCATCCCGCGCTTGACCATCGAGATATGGTCGACGAACAAAACGCCGTCCAAATGGTCCATCTCGTGCTGAATGCAGGTCGACAGCAGCCCGGAGGCCTCGATCTCGCGGCTCTCGTTTTGGTAGTCGAGATAGCGCAGGCGGATCTTGGCCGGCCGGCTGACATCGGCATAATGCTCGGGCAGGGAAAGGCAACCCTCGCTGAACGTCGCCAGCTCCGGCGAGCGCCACAAGATCTCGGGGTTGGCCAGCATCATCATCCGCGGCTTCTCCCCCTCGCGCGCCACGTCGAGCACGATGACGCGTTTTGCCACCCCGACCTGCGGTGCTGCGAGCCCGATGCCGATCGCCTTGCGCATCGTTTCGAGCATGTCGTCCATCAGCCGTCGGATTTCGTCGTCGACGGCAGCGACGGGCAGCGCCTTGATCTTGAGGCGCGGATCGGGGGCGGTGATGATCGGAAGCACGGCCATGGGACAAAAATCTAGATAAGGGCTGGGCTGCGCAGCGTCAATCGGGGAGCCGCCGGCTCGGGCCGGCGGTCATTTGCATCCGATCGCCCTCTCGAAATCGGCAATCGTCTCGGCGATCGGCCGGTGCCGGATCGTTTCGTTGACGATCAGCTCAAACTCCGCGGCTTCAGCGAAGGCGGCAAGCGGCGGCCGGATCGAGATCCCGCGCGCGGCGAGCCGTTCGGCCAGCGAGGCGGCATCGGCGCCGCGAATGCGAAGGCGGATGACGTTGGTCGAAGCCGGCCGGCGCAAGACCTCGACGCCGAGGCGCTGTTCCAAAGCACGAAACAGCTCGTCCGCTGTCGCCGCCGCTTCGTCAAAGCGTTGAGAAAACCCTTCGAGATAGTGTAACGCGACCGCGGCATAAGGCCAGGCCTGACGCAGCCCGCCGCCGAACATCCGGCGCTGATGATAAAGCCCGGCGAGCAGATCCCGTGGGCCGGCCAGCACCGCCCCGCCGGCAGCGTTAAAATATTTGTATAGCGAGACGTAGACGGTATCGAACGGCGCGGCGTAGGCAGCCGCCGCGATCCCGGTAAAGGGGCTGGCCAGAAACAGCCGCGCGCCGTCGAGATGGAGCCCGATCCCGCGCTCGCGGGCAAAGCCGGCGATGCGTTGCATCTCGGCGAAATCGAAGACCTCGCCCTGCCGCCGCCGCACCGGCGACTCGATCGAGATCGCGCCGATCGGGGTGCGCACCCGGCCCTCGGCCTCGCGCGCGCTCTCGGCCGCGACCTCGTCGACGGTAAAACTGGCCCGGCCGGGGGCGAGCGGCACCAGGGTCAGCCCGCTCAGCTCCTGGGCGCAGTCGCCGCAATCGCGGTAGAGGTGGCTTTCGTGCTGAACCAGCACCCGCCGCCCGCGCTGCGCCAAGAGGCGAACCGCCAAATGGTTGGCCAAGGTGCCCGACGGCATGAACACCGCCACCTCCTTGCCGAGCAGCTCGGCCATGCGCAGTTCGAGCCGTTCGACGGCACCGCCCAACGAAAACTCGTCGGCAGCGATCCGATCCTCCTCGGCGAGCCGGGCCAGCAGGCGCGCATATTCCGCCGGCGACAGGGCGACGCCGTCGGAGCGGAAATGGATCGCACAGCGTTGTGGGTGCACTCGACAGCCCTCCTTACCACCGTCTCAGGCATCGACACGAAAGCGTTCGGGCTCCCCGACAGAGGCGGCTCGCCGCGCTGACATCGGCGCCGCGGCGATGCTAACATGAGGAATATCGGGGATCTGCGATGAAACCGTCGCGTCTGCTGGTGCTCGCCTGTCTCGTGCAGCTGTCGCTGCTCGCGGCGCCGCGCCCGGCTTCAGCCTGGGGCACCGAGGGCGATATGATCATCGCGCTTGTGGCCGACCGCTTGCTGCAGGCCCATGACCCCGCCGTGCAGAAACGGGTCTCGGCGATCCTCGCCACCGACACGGTCGACGACTGGACCAAGACCGATATCGCCCATGAGGCAGTTTGGGCCGACATGCTGGTTGAAAAAAGCCCCGAGGGGCGGACGGCGACCGCGCAGTGGCATTATCTCAAGCTCGACGCCGCAAGTCCCGATTTCGCCAGGGCCTGCTATGGCCACCCCGATCTGCCAGCCATGACGCCTGCGGCGCATGGTCCGCAAAAGGCTTGCGCCATCGACAAGATCAACCAGTTCGCTCGCGACTTGAGCGATCCCGGCACCTCGGCCGGCGAGCGGTTGAGGGCATTGCAATTCGTGCTCAATCTGACCGGCGATCTGCACCAGCCGCTAAACGCGATAGACCACGGCGACGATGGCGGCAATTGCACCGCGATCCTGCCGCCCGGATCGCGGTCGCCGCCGATGCAGCTCAGCACTTCTTGGAACGATGCGCTCGTCGCCGAGGCCGAGGGCAGGGACCCGAACGCCGCCGCCGACCAGATCGTCGCGGGCCTCACCCCGGCTGAGATCGCCCAATGGTCGGACGGCACCCTCGAATCCTGGGCCCGCGAATCGTACGATATCGCCAAGAGCGCCGCCTACAGCTACCCCGGCGATGCGGTCGCCGGCAAACGCGTCGTCGCGGCGCGCAAGGGCGAGATGGATTCGTGCGGGGTGGTCACGGTCTACCGAGTCGACGCCGCCTATCGCGACCGCGCGATCGCTGCCGTAAGACAGCAGCTGGCCAAGGCCGGAGTGCGGCTCGCCTTCGTGCTGCGCCTGAACGTGAAATAGGCCGGCCGAGCTACCGCTCGGCCGCCGGATACGCCCGGATAAGGCCGGCGGCAATTTCGATCGCGTCGTCCTCGGCGCCGGCCAGGAAGTCGACGGCGCGCTCGACCGGCAGATGGAGCCGACCGCCGAGATCGGCGATTTCCGAAATCCGCGCCGGCCTGCCATCAAGGTCCTTGGCGCACTTGTTCAACACGCGTTCGAGCACAAAGGCGACGGTGATACGGCTCGACGGCAATGACGATCCGATGCAGCCGCGGGCGTAGATCGCCAGCTCCAACAGGGCCTCGAGATTGCCGAAACGGTTGCGTTGCGTCTGGTTCAGGAACTGACGCTTCAGATGGGCCGCGGCCAGGTCGACGATCACTTCGCTCAACTAAAGTCACGCCAAGTGAACAACGATTCGAAGGCGATGCCGGCCTTCTCGAAGTTGTCGGCCGCACCTTCAAGACGGTCGACGATGCTGATGATCTTGACAATCGTGCAGTCGAGGCGCCGCGCCTGCTCTGCCGCCTGCATCACCGAGGCCCCCGTCGTCGTCACGTCCTCGAACAGAATGACGCGCGATCCCTTTTCGAGCAAGCCGTCGACCCGCTGGTCGGTGCCGTGGCCTTTCATCTCCTTGCGCACGAAAAATCCGGGCATCGGCTTTTCCGGCCAGCTGCGCGCGCACAGCGCGGCGACGATCGGAATGGCACCGGTTTCGAGGCCGCCGACCGCATCGACATCCTCGTCGCGGATTCTATCGAACAGCAGCTCGGCGACGAGGCCCGCACCCTCGGGATCGAGCATCGTTCGTTTCATATCGAAGAAAAAGCTGCTCGACCGCCCGGAGGACAACACGAAAGCGCGGTTTTGCAACAGCGAGCGGCGGCGGATGATGCTTAGCAGCCGTTGTTTTTTGGCCGGCAAATCCGCCAGCATCGACATTCTTCCTTCTCGTCGCCTCGGCGCCAAGCGCCGGCCCGGCACGCCCCTATTCGGCGGCATTTCGCCGCGTCGATCGCGCTAAAGTTAAGTTAAGCCTCAAGCTGCGTCGAGTGACAAGGGGCAATGAAACCTGGCGGGGCCGGGCGCGCGTCGCCGCGCCGTCGCTCGGCTCAGAACGGATCGAGTTCGGTATCCCAGTAGAGATAGTCGCGCCAGCTGTGATGCAGATAATTGGGCGGGAACGCGCGCCCGTTCTCTTGCAGCATGTAGGTCGTCGGCTGCACCGGGCGATGACGCGGGTACATGCCGCTCTCGCGCGGCAGGCGGTTGCCCTTCAGCAGATTGCAGCTGCCGCAGGCGGTGACGACATTGACCCAGGTCGTACGCCCGCCGCGCGAGCGCGGCACCAGATGGTCAAAGGTCAGATCGTGCGAGGGATAAGGCTCGCCACAATATTGGCAGCTGAAGCGGTCCCGCAAAAAGACGTTGAACCGGGTAAACGCCGGATGGCGCGCCGCCGGCACATATTCCTTGAGCGAAACGACGCTCGGCAGCTGGATTTCGAGGGACGGGCTGCGGACGCGGACATCGTAGTGGTCGATGATGTTGACCCGGTCGAGAAACACCGCCTTGATCGCGTCCTGCCACGACCATAAGGACAGCGGAAAATAGCTCAGCGGGCGAAAATCCGCGTTGAGCACCAAAGCCGGGCAGTTGTCCAGGCAGGCCGTCACCAGGAACCGTTCCGCTCAGTCTTGCTCGCAGCCGCAATAGCACGCGATCGTGACAGCTTGATAACGGATCGGCCGCAGCAGGACAAGATTGGGGGGCGAGGGGAGGCGACGCGTTTTCAACGGTCAGCGGGTGGGGACCGGCTGGTTGCCGCGATAATCGTAAAAGCCGCGGCCCGTCTTGCGGCCGAGCCAGCCGGCCTCGACATATTTGACGAGCAGCGGACAGGGCCGGTATTTGCTGTCCGCCAACCCCTCATAGAGCACCTGCATGACCGACAGGCAGGTGTCGAGCCCAATGAAATCGGCGAGCTCGAGCGGACCCATCGGATGATTGGCGCCGAGCTTCATCGCCGTGTCGATCGCCTCGACCGAACCTACTCCCTCGTACAGCACGTAAACCGCCTCGTTGATCATCGGCAGCAAGATGCGGTTGACGATAAAAGCGGGGTAGTCCTCGGCTGCGACCGGCGTCTTGCCGAGCTTCATGGCCAGGTCGCGGGTCAGCGAAAAGGTTTCTTCGTCGGTGGCGATGCCGCGAATCAGCTCGACCAAGGTCATCACCGGCACCGGGTTCATGAAATGCATGCCGATGAATTTCTCGGGCCGGTCGGTCGAGGCGCCGAGCCTGGTGATCGAGATCGAGGAGGTATTGGTGGCGATCAGCGCGGCGGGCCGCAGTTTGGGAGTCAGCTGCTTGAAGATCTGACGTTTGACATCCTCTTTTTCGGTCGCGGCTTCGATCACCATGTCGCAATCGCCGAACAGCGCATAGTCGAGCCCGGTCGCGATGCGCGCCATCGCCGCATCTTTTTCGTCCTCGCGAATCCGGCCGCGCGCGACCTGGCGCGCGAGATTGCGGTCGATCGCGTCGCGGCCGCGCTGCACCGCCTCCTCGCTGATGTCGGTCATCACCACGTCGAGCCCGGCGAGCGCGCAGACATGCGCGATGCCGCCGCCCATCTGCCCGGCACCGATAACGCCGATCCGGCGCAGCCTGGCGAGCGGCATGACCGCGGGAGAGGACGCGGCGGCGCTCACTGGCGGCGCTCGAGCTCGTCGGCGAGCTCCGGCAGGACCTTGAACAGATCGCCGACAAGTCCGTAATCGGCGATTTGAAAAATCGGCGCTTCCTCGTCCTTGTTGATGGCGACGATGACCTTTGAGTCCTTCATGCCGGCGAGATGCTGGATGGCGCCGGAAATTCCCACCGCGATATAAAGCTCGGGGGCCACGATCTTGCCGGTCTGGCCGACCTGGTAGTCGTTTGGGACAAAGCCGGCGTCGACCGCGGCGCGCGAGGCGCCTACCGCGGCGCCGAGCTTGTCTGCGACGTTTTCAAGGAGATGAAAGTTCTCGCCCGACTGCATGCCGCGCCCGCCGGAGATGATGACGCGCGCGCTGGTCAATTCGGGCCGCTCGGATGCCGACAATTCCGCTCGCACGAATTCCGAAAGCCCGGTTTCGCCGGTCGAAGCGATCGTCTCGATCGGCGCCGACCCCCCCGTCGCCTCGCCCGGCGGAAAGGCGGTGCCGCGCACGGTGATGACCTTGATCGGGTCTTTCGATTGCACCGTCGCCAGCGCATTGCCGGCATAGATCGGCCGCACGAAAGTGTCCGGGGAGACCACCGCGCTGATATCGGAAATCTGCATCACGTCGAGCAAGGCCGCGACCCGCGGCATCAAATTCTTGCCCGCGGTCGTCGCGGGTGCCACCAGGTGGCTGTAGTTCTCGGCGAGCTTGACCAAGAGCGGCGCCAAATTCTCGGCAAGCCCGTGCTCATAAGCCGAATCCTCGGCGAGCAGCACGCGCCTGACGCCCGGGATCTGCGCCGCCTTCTCGGCGACGCCGCGGCACTCCTTGCCGGCAACGACGACATCGACATCGGCGCCCGCGATCTCCCGGGCGGCGGCGAGCGCGTTGAGGGTCGCGGGCTTCAATACCCGGTTGTCGTGCTCGGCGACGACGACGGCGGCCATCAGATCACCCGCGCCTCGGTTTTGAGCTTTTCGACCAGCTCCGCGACCGAGCCGACCTTATGGCCGCCCTGGCGCTTCGGCGGCTCTTCGATCTTGAGCACCGCGAGCCGCGGCGACACGTCGACGCCGAGCGCCTCGGGGGTCGTCGTCGCGATCGGCTTTTTCCTGGCCCTCATGATGTTCGGCAACGACGCATAGCGCGGCTCGTTGAGCCGCAGGTCGGTGGTGACGACCGCCGGCAATTTGATCGCGACGGTTTCGAGCCCGCCATCGACCTCGCGCGTGACTTCGGCATGGCCGTCGCTGATCACGAGCTTGGAAGCGAAGGTCGCCTGCGGCCATCCGAGCAAGGCCGACAGCATCTGGCCTGTCTGGTTGCAGTCGTCGTCGATCGCCTGCTTGCCGAGCAGCACGATCTCGGGCTGTTCGTCGAGGATCACCGCCTTCAACAATTTGGCGACCGCGAGCGGCTGCAATTCGGCGTCAGTCTGCACCAGGACGCCGCGATCGGCGCCCATTGCGAGCGCCGTGCGGATCGTCTCCTGGCATTGCGCGGCGCCGAGCGAGACCGCGACGACCTCGCTGACGATCCCCGCCTCACGCAGCCGCAGAGCCTCTTCGATGCCGATTTCGTCGAACGGGTTCATCGACATTTTCACATTGGCGGTCTCGACCCCGCTGTGGTCCGCCTTGACCCGGATCTTGACGTTGTAGTCGATCACCCGCTTGACCGCGACCAGCGCCTTCATGTCGTCCTCGCAATCGCCAGCGGCACCCCGCCGCTTGCCGCCGCCCGTCAGGGCGGGCGAATTGTGCACGCACTTGCAGCGAAGGCAAGACTTAATGTTCAAAATGACAAGCTTTGCTCTCGCCTCGCGTTCTGGTTTATTCTTGACAACCGATTTAATTAATATTTAAACGAGCGGTAGAGTCGATAACAGGCTATCGACAACAGAAATTTTTTGTGTACGGTCCTCTCTGCGCGAATGGATACGGCGAAGACGAATATTATCAAATTCTCGGGAAGCACCTTCCGAAAATTTCTCAGAGCGGCCGATGATAAACTTGGCCAAAACCATCGCTGAAGACCATTTCGGACGTCATGCAATAGCGGCAGGCCCGCCGCTGTGTGAGGCGGAGCCGGGAAGCGGATCCGTGCGGCGGCTGCGGATGCCGAAAGCCGAGGTGTGCGGCTGCCGCCGAGGGGGTGCCGGGCGCACGTTGCTTCCGCGAAAGACTGCAATCCCCGAGGGTCACGCCAGCTAAGCGCGTCGCGGCCGTTGGGAAAACTACGCCGTCGGCTCGCGAAGCGGCTCGACGGCGAATTGCCGGGCCGCATTGCCACCCATCATGCGGGCGATCAGCGGCTCGGTCACATTGGCATCGCGCAGTTGGGTCATTGCATCCCAGGCGCTGGTTGCGTCGTGATGCGGGTAGCGCGAGCCCCAGACGATGTTCGCGGCAAAATCTTGCGGCAATTTCTGGATCAGCCTTTCCTCAGCATCAAAGCCGAGCATGACATTGCCGTGCTCCCACATCTCTTCGGGCTCGGTGCTGACCGGATAGTGATGCAAAAGCGGAATGACGCGGGTTGAGGCCTCCATTTTTTCGAGGACCTCCTGCATCCAGGAGGCCTTGCCATGTGCGACGACGACCTTCATCGCCGGATAGCGCTCCATGACCGTGAAGCCGATCAGAGTCGAGGCGACGAACATGTGGTTGTCGAGCCATGGGGCGAGGATCGGCGCCACGGGATGGCCGAGCGGTGTGAAGCCGGCAAACGTGGTGGTCCCCGGTGCACCACTGCTGCCGCCGGCAAACGGGCCGCCACCTCCGCCGGGGAGTGCCGGCTGCACCAACCGATCCTTGATCTTTTCAAAGAATGGGCCATGCGAGGTCCATTCCGGGTTCCACAGCCCCGGTGTGGCATGCACCGCCGCGGTGATCCCGAGCCGCTCCAGCTCGGCCCAGAGCGGGTCGTAATAGGGATGGTTCAAATAGCGGCCTTCGAGAAACATCGGCCGGATAAAGACGGCGCGAAATGACGGCACGCGCGCGACCCGCTGCAATTCCTCGAGTGCGAAGTCCATGTTCTGCAGCGGCAATATCGCGGCGGCGAACAACCGCTGCGGCGCCGCCCCGCAAAAATCCGCAACCCAGTCGTTGTAGGCGCGGGCCAGCGCATACGCCACGTCCGGGTCTTGCACGAGAAAGAAGCCTTCCGCGAACCAGGTCGGGTACAGCAGCGTCTGGTCTACTCCCATCGCGTCCATATCGGCGAGCCGGGCCTGCGGGTCCGAGGCGCCCTCGGTCGCCGGATGCTTGACATGCGGGTCGAGGGCGCCAATCGCGTCCCAATCCATGCCGGGCCGCCACAGCGCATGTCGCGGCAGGTTGGTGTTCCCCGTATCGCGGAAGATTTCGCCGTTGACCTTCAGATATGAGGCGGTGCGGCCCTCCTGCCGCCACAGCGCATGTCTGCCGAGCGTGCGGTATTCCGGGTCGAGATATTTCTCCCATAGCGCGGGCGGCTCGACTACGTGCGAATCACCGTCGAACACCGTAAAACTCTTCGTGTTCATCCGCTTTCCTCCTCGCGGGCCGAGATCTTCGGCGCGGGACCGTAGCAGAAAAAATTGGATGGACGACACCCGGGGAGTCAGGCCCGCTTCGGGTGGAGGCCGACCCTTCAATTTAATACGATGGCTGGCAGGACTCGGAAGATCGATAGACGTGGGTGTAAACAGGCGCGATGGTTAAGAATTTGACACGTATCGAGCGGTGTTTTCGGTGCCACCCTCGGTGATGGAGGCCTCCATGGACGAGTGGCGTTGCGCGACCCCCGACGCCCCCCACGGCCCCGCATCGACTGCACGGCGCGGGTCTCGGCGCTCGGGCTTGCGTCGGTGGCCGGTCGTATGCGCCGCGATGCTGGTCGCTTCTTGTCAGCAGACCGGCGTGCTCGAGCCCGAGGGACCGGTCGCGTCGGCGGAGCGGCTTCTCCTGATCAACGCCACGGCAATCATGCTCGTCGTCGTGGTTCCGGTGATCCTGGCAACCTTGGGGTTTGCCTGGTGGTATCGGTCTTCTAACCCCCGCGCCAGACGAAGCGAGGAGGTGGCCTATGAAGGGCGAATCGACTTTGTCGTCTGGTCGATCCCGGCGCTGGTGGTGATCCTGCT
>DATKHX010000159.1:0-7243 GCA_035510075.1 Allostellaceae bacterium | reverse complement strand
CGAAGCCGCGAACAAGCAGCTCGGCACCCGGATCTGCATCGGCGAGAGTGTGGCAAGCCGCGTCGCCGGATTCATCGGGCGGCCGATCGGCGATCTATTGTTGCGCGGGCGCAAGGAGCCGCTGCGCGCGTTCGAGCCGGTGATCGCCGAACACCATGACAATGCGGCGATACATACCTATCTGGATGCTTTTGCCAAGCTCGAAGCCGAGGACCCGATGGCGATGCCGGCATTTGCAGCGCTGCTCGGACTGCACAGCGAGGATTATCTCGTCGGCTTTCATTTGCGGCGCCTGCTGAACGGCGCCACCGGGTCAAGAATCGCCCTTGATTAGAGAGGTTTTCGATCGGGGGCATAATTGGGCGCTACCCCCTCACCCTTCCCTCTCCCCCTGAGGGGGAGAGGGAAGGGTAGAGTTGGCGAAGTACAACCGAGCCCTACTTGGAGCCGGGTGAGGGGCGATCCAACCCGATGGGATCATGCTTAACCGCCGGTCACTGCGATTATTCGTCGGGCCGGCAGGTGCTTTGCGGATCGCCGCTGCATTGGAGGCCGGAGCAGCAATCGGCGTTCGATTTGCAGATCTCGCCTTCGTCCTTGCATTCGGCTGCGTAAGCCTTGGCGATCGGGCTGACGTCGAGGTTCCTGAGCAACGCGCGTAGCTGTTCGCTGCCGGCACCAAGGGTCGGCGTGGGAGATTGCGCGACCGCCGGATTGTCCGCCCACGCACATTGCGGAGCGGCGGCGCCGAGCAGCAAAAGAAAACCGGCCACCAGATTGCGCATTCGAGGTCTCCGTTTGTCGACCGGCCCGTTATCCGCGATATTACCCCAGACCCGAGGCCGCGGGACTCCGGCGATTGCGGCAGATCAGCGCTCGGTCAGCTTCAATTCGATGCGGCGGTTGCGGCCATAAGCGTCGGGGCTGGTCCCGGGATCGATCGGTTGGGTGTCGGCAAAACCGGCGGCGGCAAGCCGGTCCGCCGGAATTCCCTTGCTGATGGCATAGCGCACGACCGAAAGCGCGCGTGCCGTCGACAATTCCCAATTCGACGGAAACAGCGGCGTGTTGATCGGATTGTGATCGGTGTGGCCGCTGACCTGCAGGACCCAGTTTATATCGGGCGGGATTTCGGCGGTGATCTGCTTCAAGGCGGAGATCACGGGGTCGAGCTCTTTCTTGGCGCCATCGGTCAGGTCGGCGCTGCCCGGCGTGAACAGCACTTCCGACTGGAAGACGAATCGGTCGCCGACGACCCGGATGTCGGGGCGATTGCCGAGGATGTCGCGCAAGCGCCCGAAAAATTCGGAGCGGTAACGGGCGAGATCCTCGACCTTGTTGGCGAGCGCGATGTTGAGCTTGTGTCCGAGATCGGCGATCTGGGTCGACTGCGACTTGACCTTGGTCTGGGAAACGTCGAGCGCCGCGGCGATCGCCGCTAGCTGCTGCCGCAATGCCGCGATCTGCTGGTTCAACAAATTGACCTGGGCGAGCGCCTCGCTGCTGATCGATTTCTCGGCGCCGAGCGCCTGCCTGCTCTGATCGGCCTCGCCGGTCAGCTGCTGGAGCCGCGCGTCGCGATCGGCGATCGTCTTCTGGGTGATCGCCGCCTGCTGCTGCTCGGCGGCGAGGCTCGCTTCGAGCTCTTCGCTGCGGTCGCGCAACTTGGCCGCCTCGTTGGCCTTGGCGGCGAGGTCGGTGACCTGCGCGTTCAGCCGGTCGCGAGCAGCCTGCGCGCTCTTCAGCTGCGCGTCCAGTCGGGCGGAAGCCTGCCGCAGATCGGTATTGGCGCTGCGCTCGAGCGACAAGAGATTGGCGAGCGCATCGACCTGCTGCTGCAATTTGTGCAGCGCCTCTTCGCGCCCGGACAGCGCCGCCGACAAATAAAACTGCCCGGCGGTGAACACCAGCAGGATAAAAATGATCACCATCAACAACTGCGACAGCGCATCGACAAAGCCGGGCCAAATGTCGATGCTGGGTCGGCGGAAATTGCGCGGTGAAATGGCCATAACTCAGCCGGTTTTTATTGTGGGATCAACGCCGGCCCTCTTCGGCCAGCGCGGCGATCGTGCGGGCGAGGATGCGGATCTCGCCGCGCAGCTCCTGCACGCTCTGGGCGCGGCCTTGGGCCATGTCCTCGATCAGCCGCGCAGTATAGGCCTCGATATTGCGCAAATGGTTGCGCAGCGCGTCGTCGTGACCGGTCGAGCCGTCGGAAACGTCGGCGAGCCGGCTCAAAACCGGCTTCAACTCAAGCTGGTTCTCGGCGAGCCGCAGCATCAGCATCTGGCCCGCCTTCATCTGATCGCCGAGAATGCCGAGGCGGTCGGTCAAATTCGATAATGTCGCATTGGCGCCGATGCGGCTCTCCTCGCCGCGGGCGAGGATGCGCTGCAGATTTTCGAGGCTGTCCGCGGTCTGCTCGAGCAATGCCTGGATATAGACCGGGATCGGCGCGTCGCCGGCCTCGCCCAAGCTGCCGCCGGATAGCCGCGTAAAGCCTGACAGCCACTCTTCCAGATCGTTGTAGAAACGGTTTTGCGCCTGCCCCGCCTGCAGATCGAGGAAGCCCAGCACAAGGCTGCCGGCGAGCCCGAACAGCGACGAGCTGAACGCGGTTCCCATCCCGGCGAGCGGCGATTCGAGCCCGGCTTTGAGGTTGGCGAAAGCGCGGGCGAGATCGCCGCCGCCGACGCTCAACCCGCCGATCACGCCGCCGACCGAGCGCACCGTTTCCAGCAGCCCATAGAAGGTGCCGAGCAGCCCGAGAAAGATCAACACGCCGATCAGGTAGCGCGAGGTCTCGCGCGTCTCGCTGAGCCGCGAGCCGATGCCGTCGAGCAAGGTTTGCAGAGAACTCGTCGACAGGCTGACCCGTCCAGCCTGCCGAGCCCCCAGCATGCGCGCCATCGGCGCCAGGAGCCGCGGCTCGCTTCGGCGTCCGACAACCGCTGCCGCTTCGGCCGCCTGCTGTTGGCGAAAACCCTCGATCCAGTCGATCTCCGGCTCGAGCAGCACCACCTGGCGGAAAATGTAGGCGATGCCGGCGACGAGGATGCCGAGGATGACGCCGTTGACCGCGGGGTTGCCCATGAACGCGACAGCAAGCGATTTGCCGAGCGCCGCTGCCAGTGCTGCCACCAGCACCAGAAACAGCGCCATCCGCACGATAAAGCGGCGCGGACGGTTCACCGGGCCGCTCCGCGAGAGGCGCCGGTATGGAATGCGCTCGCCGGGTTCACCGTTGCGAGGCCGGATACCAAGCCGGGTCGCCGCGGCGTCTGCCGGCCGAGCGGAATGCACATTCTTGATCCTACCCCTGAGCCCCGCCAACCCAAACCGCCGCATTGGGCATCGGTTCGCGGGCTTCGTCTATGACATCGAAATTAGCGTAACGAATATTCCAAGGCAATTAAGACCCGTGAGCCTTTGAATTGCGCTCTACCTTTCCTTGTAGGTACTCGCCGGCGCAACGGCGCGCGCAGTGCGCAACGCCTCGCGGATCAACGCCGCCAGCGGCAGATGCAAATGGTCGTTGGCGACGAGCACATCGCCACACGTCATCATCGCCTGACCGCCCGACAGATCGCTGACATAGCCGCCCGCCTCGCGCACCAGCAACATCCCGGCTGCGATATCCCATTGCGACAGCCCGAATTCCCAGAAGCCGTCGAAACGCCCGGCGGCGACATAGGCAAGGTCGAGCGCCGCCGCCCCGATGCGCCGCACTCCGCCGGTTGCATTCATGACCGAGGTGAGCGTAGCGAGATAGCTCGGCCGGTCGCCGCGCGCACCGAACGGCATGCCGGTGCCGATCACCGCCTCGGCGAGCTGCCGCCGTGCCGAAACCCGTAGCCGGCGGTCGTTGACATAGGCGCCGAGACCTTTTTCGGCAGAGTACATTTCGTCGCGCACCGGGTCGTAGACGAGCCCGGCGACGATCTCGCCATCACGCTCGAGCGCGATCGAGATCGCGAAATGCGGAATGCCGTGCAGAAAGTTGGTCGTTCCGTCGAGCGGGTCGACGATCCAGCGGTGGCGCGGGTCGGTGCCCGCTGCGGCTCCGCTCTCCTCGAACAGCAGCCCGTAACCGGGGCGGGCGCGGGTCAGCTCCTGCTTCAAGGTGCGCTCGGCTTTGAGGTCGGCAGTCGAGACGAACTCGCCGGGCCCCTTGACCGAGACCTGCAGCTGCTCGACTTCCCCGAAATCGCGCAACAACCCACGGGCCGCTTTCAGCGCGGCGTTCGACATGACGTTCAGGATCGGCGAGCGCAGGGCCATTCCGCGGCCTCCCGCCCGATGCCCGGCTCAGTCCTTTGCCCGCTCCATGTAGCTGCCGTCAGCGGTGTTGACGACGATGCGGGTGCCGGCTTCGATGTAGGGCGGGATCATGACCCGACGGCCGTTTTCGAGCTTGCCCGGCTTATAGGAGGACGACGCGGTCTGACCGCGCACCACCGGATCGGCCTCGACCACCTCCATCGTCACGCTCTGCGGCAAGTCGACCGAGAGCGGTGCACCCTCGTACAGCATGACCGTGCAGACCATCCCGTCGCGCAGGAAATCGGCGGGCCCGCCGATCGTCTCGGTCGGGATCGAGACCTGCTCGAAACTGTCATTGTCCATGAATGTCGCCTGACCGCCCTCGGTATAAAGAAACTGCATCTCCTTCTCGTCGAGGCGGACGCGTTCGACGGATTCCTGGGTCCGGAAGCGGTCGTTGAGCTTGATCCCGCTGCGCAAGTCGCGCATCTCGACCTGGGCAAACGCGCCGCCCTTGCCGGGCTGGACCAGCTCACGCTTCATCACGAGCCACAGCTTGCCCTGATATTCGAGGACATTGCCCGGCTTGATGTCGATGGCGTTGATCTTCATGACTTGGAAATCCTGGTAGGCGCGATCGAGCGCTGCTGCCCAGACATTAGCACGGGCTGACCATACGACAAGACGGAGCGCCGAGACGATGGACCAGCCGGAGGAGCAGTGGTGGCGGCCGGACCGCTTTGCGCAACGCCGCGAACGGCTGGCAACGCGCGGTCGCATGTTGTCGGCGGTGCGTGGGTTTTTCGCGGCGCAAGATTTCGTCGAGGTCGACACCCCGGCCCTGCAGGTCAGCCCCGGCCTTGAGCCGCATCTAAAGGCTTTCGCCACCCAACTGCACGACCCGCGTGACGGCGGCATCCGGCAGCGTTATCTGCACACCTCGCCCGAATTCGCGATGAAAAAGCTGCTGGCCGCGGGCCTGCCGCAGATCTGGCAGCTCGCCCACGTGTTTCGCGACGGCGAGCGCAGCGCCACCCATCATCCCGAATTTTCGATGCTCGAGTGGTATCGCGCCGGGGCGTCGTGGCGCGACCTGATCCCCGACTGCGTCGGCCTCGTCCGCGCTTGCCAAGCCGCAGCACACTCTTCCTCGTCATGGCTGGGCTCGACCCGGCGACCCAGGGCTCCCGGGACCGATGCCGAGGAGCACGAAAAAGGGGAACTCGAAGAAGCCCTCGTCTGGCGTGGCCACAGCGCCGATGCCCGGCGGCCGTGGCAGGAGATCAGCGTCGCCCTGGCGTTCCGCCAATATTGCGGCATCGACATCCTGGCGACCGCACCCGACCCGTTTGCCCCCGATCCGGGGTTGCTGGCCGCCGCGGCGAGCCGCATCGGCATCGAGCCGCACCCGGGCGACGATTGGGAAACGCTCTACTTCCGCATCTTCCTCGACCGCATCGAGCCCCATCTCGGCATCGGCGCGCCCACGGTCCTTTGCGATTTCCCGGTCTCGATGGCCGCCCTGTCGCGTCGCAACCCCGCTGACCCCCGCCTCGCCGAACGCTTCGAGCTCTATGTCTGCGGCCTCGAGCTTGCCAACGCGTTTGGCGAATTGACCGACCCGGCCGAGCAGCGCGCCCGCTTTCGCGCCGACCGGGCCAAAAAGCAGGCGCTCTACGGCGAAACCTACCCGATCGACGAAGACTTCCTCGCCGCCCTCGAAGCCGGCCTGCCGCCCTCCGCCGGCATCGCCCTCGGCTTCGACCGCCTCGTCATGCTCGCGACCGGCGCCTCCGACATCGAAGATGTGCTGTGGGCGATCGTCTCGTAAGCGGAACATGACCGAGAGCCGGTCAAGGGCTCAGATCCGCGTCCATTCGCGAGGGCGACGACGCATCACCCCAAATCCGATGAGGCCAACCGTGAGGAGAGCGCGGGAGGCTGGCTCCGGAACAGCTGAATCTCCGGCCCCGGCGGGGGCACATGTCGTGGTTTCGCACGCAGCGGCATCGAACAACGAACTCGCGTCTGATACGCGCCATTCATTCGCGAGGGCATCACCAAAATCGCTCGTCGAACTCTGCGCAAGCAGTCCTTCTACCGCACCCGCCCTATCCGCAGGAGATAGCCAAGCATCGACATTGAGGTAAGAGCCGGCATCGGTCACATAGAGAATTTCACCTGTGTCCCAGAGGACTTCGTACCTGGTGGGCGAAAGCTCAACGATCCTGCCCCCAGCAAGATAGATATCGGGGTTGCCGCCCTTGAACTTTGCCGGGACGCCGTCGATCGAGACGAGGCCTTTCCCGCTCTTGGCGTTGTCGATATCGAATACGACGCGGGCATTGCCCAACGCGACCGCCGCCTTTCAGACCACGGTTACTGCCGCCCCGCTCTTCCAGGGCTTGTGAGAACCTGGATGCTGAAGAAATCGCCCGCATCCGTCGATTTCGCGAGGGTAAATTCGCCCGATTTCTGCAGGCCGTAGTGTTTCCCATCAAAGGTAACAAAGTGCGGATCCCCAGAGACCGAACCGGGCGGCTCGATAACGATATTGTCGAGACCGACCGGGTTCGCCCCGTATGAACTCAGTGTCAGGCGCAGCATGTCAATCACATTCGGACCCGGTCCCTCAATTTTAGCACCATTTCCAAAAATATTCGAAGGTATTGGAGTCTGGCGCAGAAAAGGCTGAGTACGATGTCTCGCCATATACCTGATTTCCTTTCAAAAAACCTGTAACAGCCAAGTATGCACCTGCGTCAGAGTAAAAATCTGATGATGTAAACATAAAAGGTGCTCCGGCATCGGTCACTGAAATGCTGGCGCTGGAGTTTTGTGGTCCCATGAATCCGATCGGGGTATTGGGATCAACCACCCAGTTATCTGATAGTGGTGTCACGGTAACGCCTGACTCGGTGTAGCCAGTGAACACCGCATCGAGGCTCCCCGCGAGCCCATCAAAGTCAACGGTCGT
>DATKHX010000158.1:0-2916 GCA_035510075.1 Allostellaceae bacterium | reverse complement strand
GGTTTTCCGCCGCCGACGTCTTGTGGGGCACCGCGCTCGGCTGGACGACAATGTTCGAGCTGGTCCCCAAGCTGCCCGAGATCATGGACTACGTGAACCGCGTCGGCTCCCGCCCCGCTGCCATGCGTGTCCAGGCCAAGGACGCCGAGCTCGCCGCAGCACAGCAGGCAAGCGGCTAGATCGGGGAGGTCGACCGCGCACCAGCGCGCCGGCACGTGCAGCGCAAGCCCGACGTCGCGAGAGGATTGGCCGACATGACCAAACCCCTCGAGCTTTGGCGGAGCTTGACGCCCTCGGGCCGCCGCGCCACGGTTACCGGCCAGCACGGCGAGCGAACCGGCGCTGGCGCTCGTGCCCGCCGCGCGGCGGGGCGATCCTGCCGTGGCTTGCGGCGACCCGCGACATCCAGCTCGCCAGGTGAGGCCGCTGCCCGTTGTCATGGAGAAAGAACCGATGAGTGAGCTCCGCGCGCTGCGAGCCGGGGTATTCCTGCCGCCGTTTCATCCCAACGACGAAGACCCGCTCCTGTGCATGGAGCGCGACTTCGAGCTGATGCAGTGGCTCGACACGCACAATTACGCCGAGGCGTGGATCGGCGAGCATCATTCCGGCGGCTACGAGATTTACGGCCAGCCCGAATTGTTCATCGCGACCGCGGCCGAGCGCACCCGGCACATCCGGCTCGGCACCGGGGTGATCTCGCTGCCCTACCATCATCCCTTGATGGTGGCCGACCGCATCGTGCAGCTCGACTATCAGACGCGCGGGCGGGCGATGTTCGGCTTCGGCCCGGGCCTTCTGCCTTCGGACGCGATGATGCTCGGCATCGATCCCGAGACCCAGCGCGACCGCATGGCCGATGCGATCGACATCATCACCCGTTTGCTCGCGGGCGAGATCATCACCCGAGAGAGCGAATGGTATCGGATGCGCGAGGCGCGGCTGCACCTGCGGCCCTATTCGAAGCCGCGGCCGCATCTGGCGATCGCCAGTGCTGTGACGCCCTATGGCGGCAAGCTCGCCGGGCAGTACGACCTCGGCATGCTGTGCGTGATGGCCGGCAGCCCGAACGGCTACGACGCGCTCGACTACAACTGGGGATTGGCCAACGCCGAGGCGGCAGCACGGGGCCGGGTCATGGATCGCGCCAACTATCGCATCATGGCGCCGTTCCACATCGCCGAGACGCGCGAGAAGGCAATCGAGAACGTGCGCGCCGGTTTCGAGAAATGGCAGCTCTACTCGTATTCGGTCAACCCCGAGGGCGGTGCCGCGATCGGCATGCCGAGCATCGAGGAGATCAACGAGGGCGGGCGCGGCGCCATCGGCACCCCCGACGACGCGCTGCGCGTCCTGGAAAATTACTGGGCCAAGACCGGCGGTTTCGGCTGCATCCTGATGCTGGCGCACGATTGGGCCGATTGGGAGGCGACCAAGCGCTCCTACGAATTGTTCGCGCGCCATGTGCTGCCGCGCTTTGAGGAGCGCAGCCTTTGGCGTTCGCAGTCGATGGACTGGATGCGCGCCAATCGCGACGCCTTCAGCGCGAAGCGCAAGGCCGCGGCAGCGAGCGCCGTCGAGCGGCACTTCGCGGCCGAGCAGGCAAGACGGGACCCGGAGGCTGCGAAGTAGGGCAGGGGGTGTGGACCGGCGCGGTGCTAGACGATCTGCTTTGTCCCGGTGTCGGAGGCGCGCGTGATCATGTCGAGCAGGCGATGTCGGGCGACGGCGGCATCAAATCCGGGGCTGATCGGCTTGCCGTCGCGGATGCTCTCGGCCAGTCTGCGGTAGAGCTGAGCGACATTGTAGGGGGACCCGGACGGCGTTTCCTGCGGCACCCAGCGGTATTTGCCGGGGGTCGGCAGATCGGCAAGCGCCGCACCCTCGCCGCGGGCGCCCTTCAGGATCAGCTCCTGGCGCTGCATCGAGTCGCGCGAGGTGGCGGTCAGCTGCAGGTCGCCCTCGTCGCCATGGATCTCGAACAGGAAATGGGTTCCATGCGCCATGCCGCCGCGGACCTGGAACGAGACGACGGCATCATGCCCGACAATGCCGTTGACCACGAGCTGGTCCGGCGTGGTCTTGGCGACCATTTCCCCCGTGCCGTGCAATGGTATGCGGTCGCGCTGGCTGACCGCAAAAGCGGAAAGCTCGCGGAATTCGCCGAGGCAATGGCATAAAGCGTCGATCGTGTGGCCGCCGGTGATGGTCAAGAGATTGGCACCGTTGGCGCGATCGGCCTGGTAGGCGCGGTCGATCGAAGCTCCCCAATTTGGAGCGCACGCGATCATTGTCGCCGTCAGCACCCGGCCGACATAGCCCTCGGCGACCAAGTGTTTGACGTAATTGATCGCCGGTGACATTTGACCTTGCAGCCCGACGGCATGCCGGATCCCCTTACGCGCGGCCATATCGAGCATGCGGGCGGCTTCGCCGGTGTCGCGGCCGAGCGGCCATTCGCAATAAACGTGCTTGCCCGCCTCGATCGCGGCCATGACCGGAGGACAGTGGTCGGGCACCTTGACGCTGACCGTGACCAGATCGACCTCGGGATGCCGCGCCAGCTTCTCTGGGTCGGAAAACGCCAATGGGATCCCGAAATGCCGGGCGGCCGCCTCGGCCGAGTCCTGGCGCGTCGTGCAGACGGCTGTGATCTCGAATTCCGGCAGCGCCTGCAAGGCGGGGAGGTGGGCGATCGAGGCAAAGCCGCGGTCCGGGCTGAGCCCGACGATCCCCACCCGAATTTTGCTGCTCGCCGCCACTCGGGCCTCCTCTTGCTCTCGACGGGTGCGGACCGCGCCAATTCTAATGCTGCATCGGAATGCGCACCGGCATCGACCGGAAGCCGTGGATGAAGTTTGAATAAGTGCGCCGCGCCTCGCCGACCACTTCGATCATCGGAAAGCGCGGCAGGAT
>DATKHX010000157.1:0-2423 GCA_035510075.1 Allostellaceae bacterium | reverse complement strand
CGGGCAATACCGACCTGGCCGCTGATATAGAGGGTGCGGGTCGCTCCCGTAACCTCGATCGCTTGCCTATAGGCGGCGACGGGCGCCGGGGCGTCAGGGGCGTTGTCGGGCCGAGGCAACGGGCGCGGCTGAGGTTGCGCTGCAGTTAAGGAAGGCCGCCGAGTCGTCCCGGCGCAGACCCGGTCCCGTTGGGTACATTTCACAATACCGCCGATCGTCTTCTTCACGGATGATAGGGTCGCGTGCCGTCCCCCACTACGGCGGTTCGTCCGAAGGCGGTCGCTCAGGGGGCCCTCCCGCGGACGCCTTCGGCTCTTCACAACTAACCTATTTCGGACGAACCAGATTGGACGCGCTCACTACCCTAGGTGTGTTGATCGCGGTTTTCGCAGTCAGCGCGATCGTGTTTTGGATATACACCACTCGAACTTAGGGGCGGGTCGGGGCATCCGGCCGCCGAGTCGCCCGGCTCCCCGTTGGGTAAAATTCCCTATTTCGCCGATCGTCGGCTCCGGAGAGGATGGCCCGCGCGCCGTCTAGCTTCTCGCGGACGGTTCGCGGGTCGGTTCGTCCGAATGCGGTCGCTCGATAGTTCTGTCGGCTCTGTCCGAGCCGCCGCCGAGTCGCCCCGGCGGCCGTCCTCTTTCGCCCGGACTTACGCTAGCACGATGCGCCTACGCCACGATCTTTTGGAGGTTCAAGTCGAGCGCTTCGAGATTTAAGCAATTTTCTACAATTTACAGCACCCAACTCAGTCAATTTTATTTGTGGCAGTCGCGGGCTTGCGATCTCGTCAACATAAGCTACCTCCGGCAATTAGTTTATGCCGAGCAACAACGGGAGAGCTGTCGAGCCATTTGAGGAGCGGCTATGATGCGCGTTTCAATCAAACGTTCCCTCGAGGGCCTCCTCATCGCGGGCGCCGTGGCATTTGCAGCTGTCGGCGCCGTGACGCCTGGAGAGGCTCGCGGAGGTGGCGGCGGCTTCCATGGAGGTGGCGGCGGCTTCCATGGAGGTGGCGGCGGCTTTGCCAGAGGCGGCGGAGGCGGAATGGCCGGGGTTTTCGGCGGCGGCTCCGAATTTCCCCGCTTCGCTCCGGGCCGCTTCGCCGGGCCGTTCGACCAGGCTCCGGTGTTTGGCGGCTTCGTGGGGCGCCCTGCCCTGCAAGGCGGACGTGGCGACAGGATCGGCGCCATGGCGCCCGCACAGGGCGGCAGGCCGCGCGAATTCCGTCACGGGCAATTCCCCTGGCGGCATTTCCACGACGATTTTATTGGTTGGGCGGGGCCGGTGTTTTGGCCCTACGCCTATGATGAATTGTTCGAGGCCTCGGTGGGACCGCAGTACATTTACGGCTCCGACACCGATCAATTCTGGGCTTATGGTTACGGCGACCTGTTCGCGGGAATCCTATTCCCAGACGTGGACTATGGTGGGACGACACCGCAGCAGCCCACCACGGCCGACGGCTCTTCGCTAGCCGAGCTTTGCGCGAGCGCGCAGCCGATCTCCGACACGATTCCGATCGAACGCCTCAAAAGCGTCCTGGAGCCGAATGCGTATCAGCAGACGAAGCTGGCGGCGCTCGAGGCCGCCGAGACGAGCGCAGCGAAGGCCATCGCGGCCTCGTGCGTGACCCAAAAGCCGGCGACGCCGGTGGCGCGGATCGACTCGGTGCAGACCCGGCTTCAGAAGTTGATCGAGGCGGCGAACATCGTCGCCGCTCCACTCGACGATTTCTATGGCTCACTAACCGACGAGCAGAAGGCTCGCTTCAATCAGTTCGGCCAGGCGCAACGACAGCAGACGTCGGCGATGGCGGGGCAGGCGGACCTTCCCCGGCTTTGCCGATCGGAGGCCGCCCTTCCGGTCATCGCAGTCGGGCGAATCGAAAAGGCGGTGCGGCCCAATGCGCAGCAGCGCGCCGAGCTCGACGCGCTGAGCAAAGCCGCGAACGCAGCGGAACAGGGGATTCTCGCGACTTGCCCGGAGCAAGCGCCGCTGACGCCCCCCGGGCGGCTTCGCGCGATCGAAAATCGGCTGCAGGCGATGTTGCATGGAGTCGAGCAGGTGCGGCTGCCCCTGCAACGCTTCTGGGACTCGCTCGGCAAGGACCAGCAAACTCGGTTCGGCGGGTTGCAAGGCGGGGTCTGACCGGCGGCGAGATACATGTGAGGCGCGGCCTCCGGATTTATCGGAGCCTAAGGCCAGCGATTGCGATTTTGGCGTCGAGCTGCGCCGTGAAGTCAAGGCAAAAACGAATCCAAGGGGAACCCGATCCGCCGCAACCTCGCGCGCGCCCAAACGAACCAGCCGCCGAGTCGCCCCGGCGGCCCGTGGTCCAACGACAAATTCTTAATGATCGGATGAAGTAACTCCGGGTTTGCTGCGCATATTGGCGCTCCGATAGCGACAAGTATAAT
>DATKHX010000156.1:0-4552 GCA_035510075.1 Allostellaceae bacterium | reverse complement strand
AACGCCCGCTCGGTAGAGAATGCCTCACCGAAGCCCGCGCCGGAGCATTGAGGTGTACCTTGCCGACATCACTGCGAGCGTACCCGCTCGCGATCAGGGTGGGACCGTGAGTTCGAATCCGGCTTCCTCCACCGGAGAGTCAACAAACTTTCGGTTCCCCGCGATGCCGCGGAGCCAGTGCGCGAGTTCGTGGTAATGCCTCCC
Organism: Allostellaceae bacterium; assembly: GCA_035510075.1. GTDB lineage: Bacteria > Pseudomonadota > Alphaproteobacteria > ATCC43930 > CGMCC-115725 > AP-15. Next base: position 4,348 of record DATKHX010000156.1, on the reverse strand, counting down.
CGCATCGGCTGACCACCAATCCCGATCGGCGGCGAGGCTCTGCAATGTGGGCGTGTGTTCATCTGACATGCACTCGGAATGTCAGAGAACAGTTGCGGAAGCGTAAAATTTAAGACGATTAACCCTGAATTCCCGAGCGGTCAGCGCACCAGGCAATAGGCCGAGCAACTGCGGAAGGCGGCACTCTTAACGATGCGCTGCTCAACTGGGAAATTAACGTAGAAAGCACCGCAGGCTGTGTACGTTAAGCCAATAAAATGGTTGAGAACAGTTGGCCGTCCGATCGTTGAATAAACGTTAACGAACGGAACGGGGTGCCCAGATGAAAGAACTAATCGAGCGGGCGCGCGCGTATCTGGCGTGCTTGGAAGCTGAGCGAGAGGCGGCACTCGCCCTTAGCGAACAAAAAGCCGAGGAAGCCAAGCTGATAAAGGCCCGGCAGGAAGGATTTCAAGCGGCGCTGGAATTGCTCGGCGACCGCACGTTCGCTGGTACGACCGCATCGGCAAAGCCGAGAGAGCCGTCCGCCGATCCCCGCGGCCGTAATGAGCCGTCAGACCAGGTCACTGAACCGCGTCAGCGGCGCAGCCGCCGGCCGATCCGCGAATTGATCCTGCGGGAATTGTCGTTTTCCGGCCAGCCCATGAGTGCAACTCAGATCGCCAATGCCATCGAGTACTTGCCTGATCGAACCCAAGCGGCATTAGAGCGCATGGAGCATGTCGGCCAGGTGGTTCGGAATGAAGGCGGTCGCTGGGCGATCGGCCTCTCGGCCGCTCCTCAAACCAACGGGCACTCGACAGGCGCGAGCAACGGTGAGTTCCATGCCCCAGTCAACGAGTAGTGCGGCCCACGCGAATTCGTCAAAATCCCATCCCTACACGCGTCGGACCGAACGTCAGTGGGGATATGCAACTGAAACCCTCCATCCAACCGATGAGCGCCGGCTCCTGTGCCGCCTGACGGTCGACCTCGTCGGTCATCCACGCCGGGCAGCGTTGCGGGTGGTCGAAGTGTGCGTAGTAGGAGATCCCGCAGCGGTCGCAGGTCTGCGTGAGTGGGCGCCACGGGTGATCGAACCGGGTGCGGGCGCAGTGTTTGAAGAACGCGAAGGGTGGGATTGACCCGGTTTGGTGGACACCCTGAGTCTCTCGCCGGAGGTGCTGCCGATGCCAAGAACACGTCCACCGTATTCGCCGGAGTTTCGCCGGCAGATGGTCGACCTCGTCCGTGCTGGACGTAATCCTGACGATCTTGCCCGCGAGTTTGAGCCAAGCGGCCACTCCATTCGCGCGTGGGTCGCCCAGGCTGACCGAAACGAGGGCCGCCGGGAGGAGGCGGCTCCTGGTCTGAGCGCATTCGAGCGTGATGAGTTGACCCGGCTGCGGCGTGAGAACAAGCAGCTGCGGCTGGAGCGCGATATTCTTTCAAAAGCCGCGGCCTGGTTTGCTCGGGAGACCGGCACGCTGCCGTCCGGCTCTTCCGGTTCATGAGCGCGAACCAGGCCTGCTTCCCGATTGCCGCGATGGCACGCGTGCTCGACGTGTCCAAGGCGGGTTACTATGCCTGGCTGCAACGGCCACCGTCCGCCCGCGCCGCGGCCGACGCGGCCTTGTTGAAGCGCATCAAGACCGTGCATGCCGGTTCGCGGCAGACCTACGGGGCTCCTCGCGTTCATGCCGATCTGCATGGGCATGGAGAGAGGCACAGCCGCAAGCGGATCGCCCGTCTGATGCGTGAGGCAGGCCTGGTGGGCGCCAGTCATCGGCGCGCTGGCCCGACAACAACCCGGCGGAACAAGGATGACCGGCCCGCGCCCGACTTGGTCGACCGCGACTTCAACGCTGCCGGACCCAACCAGCTGTGGGTCGCCGACATCACTTATGTGCCGACAATGGCAGGGTTTCTCTATCTCGCCGTCGTGCTCGACGCCTGGAGCCGCAAGATCGTCGGCTGGGCGATGGCAAACCACCTGCGCGCCGAACTGGTGCTGGATGCGATGGAGATGGCTGTTGGCCAACGTCGGCCCAAGGACGTCATCCACCATAGCGACCAGGGCAGCCAATATACCTCGGTGGCATTCGGCAAGCGGTGTGGCGAGGCAGGTGTTCGACCCTCAATGGGGTCGGTCGGTGACGCCTACGACAACGCCATGGCCGAGAGCTTCTTCTCCACCCTCGAGGCCGAGCTGCTCAGCCGCCGCCGGTTCGCATCCCAGGCCGAGGCCAAGATGGCCTGCTTCAGCTACATCGAGGGTTGGTATAATCCGGTGCGGTTGCATTCGGGCCTGGGATACCGCTCACCGATAACCTACGAAGCCGACATGCAGGCCGCCATGACCAAGACGTAGACTGCAAGCTGACAAACCGTCCACCAAAACGGGGCAACCTCAGGAAGGGTCGGGCGGTGGTTTCGATTAGGTGGCGGGGGCAGGGCCAGTAAGCGGGTGCCCTGCTCGATGCCGATCGCTTCCGCTGCCGCCGCGTATCATAAGCCGATGCCGTCGGCCTCCCGAAGGAAGGAGCGGCGCCGGGTTGGGGGATCATCTCGACGCCGCTCCACTCAGGCGAGCGGGGCCCGACCATAAGCGCCCAAGCCGGCTCGATCTTACGGTCGAATAGTCAAAGAAAGGTCTAGAGCCGGCGATCGCGGCTTGAGGCTCAGATCGCCGCCTGCGCACCCGCTACAGGCTGACGCCGAAGAGCTGCCCCACCCGCGCCGGCAGCAACGCCACCCGTCATTCCACGGGGGCCAACCTGGCCCGAGGGCAGCCTATTGCTCGCCGTTCGCGATCCTAGTGCACTCCCATCTCGGCCTTGAATGGGGCGCCACTGCGGCAGGCCGGTTTTATCACGAGGAGGATGACGAAGGCGGAGGGGAGCGGCAGCGGCACTTCAACCCCAGGCAGGCCAATATCATCGTCTGCGATGAGGACCCGACCGTCAGCTTGGTGGAGGAGGTGAAGCTCTGCGAGGAGAACGGGTGGGAGGCCCTCCTTTTGGCGGCAAAGGAACTGACCCGCCTATTCCCGGAGCTGTGGTCAACAGGGAAGGCGGCAGAGGATTGGTCGAGGAAGAACCCGCTAAACCCTTGTATATCTATAATTAGGGTTTGGGGGTCCTTAACACTTACCGCCCTCCGGGCCAGACGAGCTGGTCAAAGGCGCTGTTGCGACATTGGGCCGATCCGGGGGAGGCGCTCGCGGCGGTGCTGGGGGTGGGGGCTGGGCATATTCGGGTGAGGGACCGCCCCGAGTAGGAGAGCCATGGCGGTCATGATCCCGAAGCGGCCATTCCGATCGCCGAGACGAGCGTCTCTACTGGGTGGTAAGCGGGCGGTCCCCAGCCGCGCTCGAAAGACGAGGATACTGCCGAAAGCGGTCATTGAAACGGGTGACGATCAACCGTTACTTACTATAGCGACGGCGTGTTTGAAAGCAATTGCCAATTCTCAATTTGTGCTATTCTCCTTCTTGGGGGGGGGAACATGTTCACATGAGCGACTACAAAATCGGCAAGGCCGTTTTCATCGCTGCCGCCGTTACACTGGCAAATCCGTCCCTTGCACAGTCACCGGCCACGAGTAATCAGGCGGCTATGACGTTTGCTGTAAAAAAAAGCTGTTCGTTTGTCGGCAATGGTGAATGGGATTCCTCTTCGTTTTCTCGTCGATACGGGAACCACCATGGTGGCGTTTCCGCGCATAGCCGCTGGCAAACTTGGCCTGAATTTAAAGTCGTCGTCAGCTACATCGACGGCGTCAACCGCTGATGGAACCAAGTACCCAATTACGCTTTTTCGGCTGAGGCGGCTTGAGATCGGTTCCTGTGTTCTGAGGAATATAGAAGCAATGATCGTGGCCGGGCCTATGGCTGAACCACTGCTCGGTATGAGCGCGTTGCTGCGGATGAACGTAGAAATGCGCGACGGAAAGATGTCGTTGCGCTGCCCCGTCGATTCGACGTGACCGACTGCTGCGCCTTAGTTCTGGTTGCCCAAACCGCGAGAACGAGCAAACGACCTTGGAGTAGCGTGAAGCCCGCTAGCAGCCGCGCAGGAGCCGTCTTGACTCCTGGGGCGCGTCGGACGATGAAGAGCGAGTCGGGCTGATGGCAAAGATCGAGGAGCATCCGCTAAGGGTTGAAGTAGAGCGGGCTTGACGACAGGCAGGGAATCCGCGCGGCATCATGCTCGATGATTCGTATCGTGTCGCCGCGCGTGGGTCGGGAACAGCCAGTGTCACCCCAAAGGGAACCCCGGCCTTCCCCGACCGGGATTTCTCTGTCCGGTCGCCGTCGCCCTGACGACGCTCCTACATCGGCGACATCATCCTACGGTTGGGGCTTAAG
>DATKHX010000155.1:0-5935 GCA_035510075.1 Allostellaceae bacterium | reverse complement strand
GAGATCTGATCTGAGGCAATAGGGCAGCAGCTCGTCCTCAATCTCGCGCTCGAACAGATTATAGGGCGGCTGCACGACATGCAGCCGGGCGACGCGACGAAAGCGTTCGATCTGAGCAATCGAGAAATTGCTGATGCCGATGGCGCGGATCTTCCCTTGTTCGAACAGCGCCTGCATCGCTTCGGCCGTCTCTTCGATCGGCGCCAACGGGTCGGGCCAATGGACCTGATAGATATCGATGTAATCGGTGCGCAGCCGGCGCAACGAATCGTCGATCTCGCTCAAGATTCGGTTACGATTCGCGTTCCGAAAGACGTTTTCACCTCTCCACTCGAGCCCCGCTTTGGTTGCGATGACGACGCGCGAGCGCAGTTGGCCTTCAACAATGGCGCGACCGATGATTTCTTCGGAGCGGCCAAATCCATAGGCCGGTGCCGTGTCGATCAGGTTGATGCCGCGCTCCACGGCGGCGTGGATCGTCCTGACCGACTCCTCCTCGTCCGTGCCGCCCCACATCCAGCCGCCGATCGCCCAGGTCCCAAGACCAACCCGCGATAACCGGATCGAGGTTTCGGGAATTGTTGCGTATTCCATTTCGTCCCTCTCTGAGAGCCTGGTCTCAAGTGATTGTGGATCGCGTGCGAATTCAGCTCGGCGCCCGCGGACCCTCCCGGACTCCGGACCCGTGGGCTCGCAATGACCGCTCGAGGCAGGTGGTTCGATCTGATCGAAAACCGCGCTAGCGCGGCCCCGTGTAGCCGTTGAGCTGACTGCCGACCGAGAGTTCGGCGCGACCATCGCCCGACGGATTTTGCTGCAGCAGCTGGCGTTGCGCATTCATCAGCGTGGTGGCGTAATCGTTCCGCATCTGCTCCTGCAGCGGGCTGGCCGCCGGGGCGCTCAGCGACATGCTGGGGTTGACCGCGTGCAGCCGCAGCCCCGGCATGTCCATTGCGCCGCGGCCGCCGTCAATCGCGGACGGCATCCCGCCGCCCAGCCGCTGCGCTGCAGCCGGTTGGATCGCGAACGCCACGGCAAGCACCGCGGCCTCGACAACCAATGACAGTGTTCTCGGCGATTGGCTGACGCGAGTTTTCTTAATCACGATAATTTCTCCAGATTCGTCCCGATCGCCCTCCCGTTCGAGAGGCGGTGGGATAGTGTTGATTGAGCGTCGTCAAGTTGATTGAGCGTCATCGGGCCTCGTTTTGCCCGCGACTGCGACCTCAAAAGTCTATTGTGTGGCTGCGCGACGCACAGTGGGGAGGGCGCCATGTTCCGCCCCCGGTATATCCGCCATGTTCCCAAACCCAGCCCGGGGCGCACTCCTGAACGGCTTGGTCGACCGCCTGAGCATTGGTGGTCGGTTGGCCATTCGCCGGCAATGATTGCGCCCCCGCCGAGAGCGGGGTCGCTGTAACCGCGAGCGCCCCAATGATGTAAAGCGCCTGCAACCGCATCTTGAACCTCCTACCACAGTCGATGCGAACCCGATTGCCAATAGCGTGGTCCGCATTCCAGTAATTGGGTGGTCTGGGGCTCAGAGCCGAGTAAATTAGGGTAAGTGCCAGTAAAAGCTGATGCGAGGATCGGCCGGAGGCTGCACCGCGCGGATCGGGATAATGGCGCGAAACTGAGATCCCGGACGGTAGGACGATACCGGGTGGGGCGCGGGCGCAGGGGCTGGCCAGGCGTGGCGTCCTCGATCTTCGACACCGAACGGGTCGGGAAGGGTCCGTTTAAAGTCACCAGGATGCTGAAGCTTCCCCACTCAATGCCCCGGCGATCGCCGCGATCACTTGCTGGCGTTTACTGCGCCCGGGCATTCGCCTCAATGGGGGCGGCTCGGCGGTGCCGGCCCAGTAGACGGCCGAGGCGGTCCATGTAGATGTAGACGACGGGCGTGGTGAACAACGTCAGCACCTGCGACACGAGCAGCCCGCCGACGATCGCATAGCCGAGCGGCTGGCGGATTTCCGACCCGATGCCGGTGCCGAGCATCAACGGCACGCCGCCGAGCAGAGCGCACATTGTCGTCATCAAAATCGGGCGAAAGCGCAGACGGCACGCCTCGTGGATCGCCTCCTCGGTGCCGAGCCCGCGCTCGCGCTGACCGACCAGCGCGAAGTCGACCAGCATGATCCCGTTCTTTTTGACAATGCCGATCAGCAAGATAATCCCAATGATCCCGATCACGTCGAGCGGCATGCCGAACAGCATCAGGGTCAACAACGCACCGAGCCCGGCCGAAGGCAAGGTGGAGATGATCGTGATCGGATGGATTGCGCTCTCGTACAGCATGCCGAGGATGATGTAGACCGCGATCAGTGCTGCGAGGATCAGGATCGGCGTGCTGCTGAGCGAATTTTGAAATGCCTGGGCGCTGCCCTGGAAGCTCGTCGCGATTGAACGTGGCAGGTGGAGCTCCGCAGTGACTTTTTGGATCGCCGTCACGGCTTCGCCAATCGAGGTGCCAGGTGGCAGGTTGAAGCTCAACGTCACCGACGGGAACTGGCCCTGGTGGTTGACCGCGATCGGGGCGACAGTCGAGGTGATCGCGGCGAACTGGCTCAGCGGGACTTCGGCGCCGCTCGACGAGGTCGCATAGATGCGGCTGAGCGCGTTCGGCCCGAGCTGAAAATCGGGCTCGACTTCCAGAATCACGAAGTATTGGTTGAGCCTGGTGTAGAGGCGCGCCGCGACCCGCTGGCCAAACGCGTCATAGAGGATCGAGTCGACGACCGACGGGTTGATGCCCAGCTGCGCGGCGACCTGGCGGTTGATCTCGATCTTCATGACCCGGCCGGTGCTCTGCTGATCGCTGGCGACGTCGGTCAACTGGGGCAAGGCTTGCAGTTTCTTCAACAGGATCGGTGCCCAGTGATCGAGCTCGACGCTGTCGACGTCGACCAAGGTATATTGGTACTGGGTTTTCGAGAGCCGCGCGCCGATCGTGATGTCCTGTGCGGACTGCATGTATAAGGTGATGCCCCAGACCGGCAGCAGCGCCTTGTTGAGGCGCGCAATCACCTGGTCGGCAGTGGCCGTCCTCCCGCCCAGCGGTTTCAAGGTGATGAACATACGGCCGTCATTCTCGGTGACGGTCGGCCCGCCGGGTCCGATATAGGCGTTTGCCGCCGCGACCGCCGGGTCCTTTGTCACGACCGCCAGAACCGCCCGCATGCGGTCCTTCATCGCCTGCGGGGAGATGTTTTGCGCTCCCTCGGCAATACCGACGATCAGGCCCGTGTCTTGCTGCGGGAAGAACCCTTTCGGGATCTCGACGAACAGCACGCCGGTCAAGGCGACGGTCGCGATCATGACCATCAAGGTGACGAAGCGATGGCGCAGCGCCACCACCAACCCCCGATCGTAAGCCGCCGCCAGCCCCTCGAAGAACCGCTCGAGCGTGCGCGAGATGAGGCCCGGACGCGCCTCGCCCTGCGCCGTCAGGACGCGGGCGCACATCATCGGCGTCAAGGTCAAGGAGACGACGACCGAGACGAGGATCGCCACCGCCACGGTGACGGCGAACTCGCGGAACAACAGACCGACGATGCCGCTCATCAGGAACAGCGGGATGAACACCGCCGTCAGCGAAATCGAGATCGACAGGATCGTAAAACCGATTTCACCAGCCCCTTGCAGGGCGGCCTGCATCGGGGTCTTCCCCGCCTCGATGTGCCGCACGATGTTCTCGATCATGACGATCGCATCGTCGACGACAAACCCGACCGCGATGGTCAGCGCCATCAGCGACAGATTATCCAGGCTGTAGCCGAGCACATACATGACCGCGAAGGTGCCGATCAGCGACATCGGCACCGATATCGCCGGGATCAACGTCGCCCACAGCTTGCGCAAAAACAGAAAGATGACGCCGACGACCAGCGCAATCGTCAGCAGCAAGGTGTGCTGAACGTCGGTGACGCTGGCGCGGATGGTCTGGGTGCGGTCCGATACGATATGGATATCGATCGAGGGCGGTAGCGAGGCTTCCAGCTGCGGCAACGCCTTCTTGATTTGGTCGACGGTCGCGATGACGTTGGCGCCGGGCTGGCGCTGCACCGCGATGATGATTGCCGGCTCGGTGTTGAACCAGCCCGCCAATGTCACGTCTTGCGGTGCGACAATGGCCCGGCCGACATTACGAACGCGTACCGGCCCGTTGGTGCCGTAAGCATTGGTTCGGTTCGCAAGGATGTAGTCGTTGAACCCTTGCGCGGTCATCAGCTGGTCGTTGGTCTGCAGCGCGAAGGCCTGACCCGCGCCATACAATGTCCCCTTCGGCTGGTCGACTGTGGCGGTGGCCAGCGCCGTTCGCACCGCCTCCAGATCGAGGCCCTCCGCCGCCAGTTGCGCCGGGTTGACCTGCACTCGGATCGCCGGGTTCTGCTCGCCGCCGATGCCGACCTCGCCAACCCCCGGCATCTGCGAAAGCTTCTGCGCCAGGATGCTGTTGGCGTAATCGCTGACTGTCGTCAGCGGCAGCGTCTGCGATGTCAGCGCCAGCATCAGCACCGGTGTATCAGCCGGGTTGGTCTTACGGTAGATCGGCGGGTTCGGCATCGTCGGCGGCAGCTGACCGGCCGTCGCATTGATCGCCGCTTGCACATCCTGCGCCGCCGAATCCACGGCGCGGCTGCGGTCGAATTGCAATGTGATCTCGGCATATTCGGTGGCGCTGCTCGAGGTCATCTGCGTCAGGCCGGGAATTTGGCCGAACTGCCGTTCGAGCGGCGTCGTGACGGTGCTGGCGACGGTCTGCGCATCGGCGCCCGGCAGCTGTGCTGTGACCTGGATCGTCGGCGAGTCGATGTTCGGCAGCGCTGCCACCGGCAGCAGCTCGTAGCTGATCAACCCTAAGAGCAGGATCGCCGCCATCAGCATCGCGGTGGCGATCGGCTTGCGGATGAATGTCGCCGAGATGTTCATGGCAAGAGGCCGGCGCTCGCGGTGGTAGGGTTCGGCACCGCAGCCGGGTCGTTCGGGTTGGCGAGCGCCACCACGCTGCCGGGCGTCAGCCGATACTGGCCGCGCACGACCACGGTTTCTCCGGCATTCAATCCCTTGTCGATCAGGGCCTCGCCGTTGAGCGTCTCGCGCACCGACACCGGCTGCATCGAGACCTTGTGATCGGGGCCGACGACAAAAACGAACTGCCCCTGCGGCCCCTGCTGAACGGCGTCGAGCGGGACCGTCAGACCATTGTCCTGCACTTTGGTCACGAGCCGGACATTGACAAACATACCGGGCCACAGCCGGCGATGCCCATTGGGAAATATCGCCTTGAGATTTATCGTGTCGGAGGTGGTATTAGCCTGATTATCGATTGCCGCAAGCGCGCCTGTCGCGAGCTCGGTCTTGCCGTCGGCGCTTAATGCGACGACCTTGACCGAACCCCTTGCCAGCGCGTCCTGGACGTCCGGAATGTCGGCCGCGGCCAGCGTGAACATCACGCTGATCGGCTGTACCTGGTTGACGACGACCAAAGCATTGGGCTCACCCGGAAAACCCCGCGACGTGCTCGCATGGATGATGTTGCCGACATCGAGCAGGCGAATTCCAGCGACCCCGTCGAACGGCGCCACCAGCTTGGTATAGCTCAGCTCGGTCTTGGCAAATTCGATTGCGGCCTGATCGGCCTTGAGCGTCGCCTGCTCCTGGACGATCATCGCCTGCTGAGTGGCCACCTGCTGTTGCGGCGCAAAGCCCTGCTTGGCGAGCGGCACATATCGGCCGAGATTGATCTGCCCGTTTTCGAGATGGGCCTGGTCGCGGGCGAGATTGGCTTCGGCCTGGTCGAGCTGCGCCTGAAGGGTGCCCGGGTCGAGCTGGGCCAGCAATTCGCCCTTGCTGACGTATTGGCCATCCTTGAAGTCGACCTTGGTGATCGGCTCGGTGATCAAGCTGCGGACCGTCGCCGTATTGAGCG
>DATKHX010000154.1:0-3344 GCA_035510075.1 Allostellaceae bacterium | reverse complement strand
TCATTGACGCGGGCGACGAAATCCTCGTGCCGGTAGACTATCGGATGGTCGCAGCCATGCCGTTTGACCAGCGCGGCTTTTTCGTCGTCGCCGACGGTGCCGATCACCGTGGCGCCGAGATGCTTTGCCCATTGGCAGACGATCATCCCGACCCCGCCGGCCGCGGCATGGATCAGGATCGTCTCGCCGGCTTTTACCGGATGGGTGCGGCGCACCAGGTACCAGGCGGTCATGCCCTTCAGCATCATCGCCGCGGCTTGACTGTCGGTGATGCCTGCGGGCACCGGCACCAGGCGATCGGCCGGCATGACGCGCCCCTCGGCATAAGCGCCGATCGGGCCGCCGGCATAGGCGACGCGGTCTCCGGGCTTGAGCCCGCTGACCCCCGGCCCGACTTCTTCGACAACCCCGGCCGCCTCGGACCCGAGCCCGCTCGGCATCGGCATCGGATAAAGCCCGCTGCGCTGATAGGTGTCGATGTAGTTGAGCCCGACCGCGGTATGGCGCAGCCGGACCTGCCCCTGCCCCGGCTTGCCGACATCGACCTCCTGCCACGACAGGACCTCGGGGCCGCCGGCCTTCTCGAAGCGGATCGCGTGCACCATGACGTTTCCCTCCGGATGTCAGATCGGATGCGCAACGGCGGCAGCGGCCTTCCGCTGCTCGACATTGAGCGGCAAGGATAGACCTTGCGGATCGGCGCGCTCCAGCTCCAAAAGACTGCGTTTGGTCGCGAGACCCGCGCCGCCGCTGTAGCCGCCGAGCCCGTTGCGCGCCAGCACGCGGTGGCATGGGATCACGATCGGGATCGGGTTCTTCCCGCAGGCGCGGCCGATCGCCCGCGGCGCCGAGCCGACCTCCATCGCCAGCTCGCCATAGCTGCGCGTCTGGCCGTGCGGGATTTGCTGCATCCCGTGCCATACCCGCCGTTCGAACGGCGAGCCGGCCGGCATCAGCGGCAGGTCGAAACGGGTCAACCGCCGCTCGAAATAGGCCTCGAGCTGGCGGCGGGCCTCGGCGAGCAAGGCGGTCGGCTCGCCTTGCGGATCCTCCGTCCAGGCGATCGACACGATCGCCTCAGGTGTGGCGGAGATGGTGAGCCGTCCGACCGGGCTGTCGACCGCTATCGCAGACAGCATCGCGAAAACCTCTCAGAATCAGCACGTAGCAGGAACATTAGCGGATTTCGGCAAGACCCGCGACCAGTTTTTCCGGATCGGTCAGCGGCAGCGAACACACCGGGCCGATACAGACATAGGCGGCGGCGCGACCGTCGACGAGCCCCTTGCCGTGAGCCGGGTGACCAGCCGGCAGATCACGCCCCGGCGGCAAAGTAAGCATCACGCGGTTCGGCAGCGAAACCGCGTAGGCCGCCCGGCGCAACGCGTCGAACTCGATATCCGCCGGCTTGCCGGCAATGACGACCTGCACCGGCAGGGCCAGCAGCTCGGCGTTGTTCAGCAACGTCGCGAGCGGGAAGAAATTGCGCCCGAGCTCACCCGAAAAGGTGGCGACGATCGCTTCGGCGCGGCTGCGACAGGTCTCGTCGCCGGTCAGCAGCGCGAGCCGCGCCATGACCCCGACGAGCGTGCCGTTGCCGGCGGGGGTGGCGGCATCGCTCGCCGTCTTAGCGCGCGCGATCAACGCCGGCGTGTCGTCGGCCGAGAAGAAATAGGCGCCGCCCGCGGGGTCGCGGTAATGGCGGTCGAGGATCGCGATCCATGCCTCGACCTGTGAAACGAGATCGTCGTCGCCGGTAGCCTCGTGCAGCGCCAATCCGGCGCGGCAGAGATTGGCGTAGTCGTCGACACTGGCCGGGTGGCGCGCCCGCCCCGCGCGCCAGCTGTGGAACAGCCGCCCGTCCGCCGCGACCATCTCCCGGCGGATGAAGTCGAACGCCTTGCGCGCCGTCGCGATCCAGTCCGGCCGCTCGAATACGATGCCCGCGTCGGCCATCGCCGCGATCATCAGCCCGTTCCAGTCGGCCAGCACCTTGTCGTCCCACCCCGGCCGCACCCGCGACCTGCGGGCCTGCAACAGCAATTCGCGGCATTCCGCCAATTCGCGCTCGGTCGCGTCGTCGGCCAGACCAGGCGTGGCGATCCGGTTGAGGATTGTGCGGCCCTCCCAATTGCCTTCGGGGGTCACGTCATAAAACCGCTTGAACATGGCCGTGCGCGCCCCCAGCACGGCGTCGATCTCGGCCTCCGACCAGACGTAGAACTTGCCTTCCTCGTGCTCGCTGTCGGCGTCGAGACTGCTCGCAAAGCCGCCCCCCGACGTCAGCATCTCGCGTCCAACCCAGCCCAGGGTTTCCTTGATCCGCTGACGGTAGAGCGGATTGCGCGTCTCCTGCCAGACCAGGGTCAGCAAATCGACCAGCTCGGCGTTGTCGTACAGCATCTTCTCGAAATGCGGCACGAGCCAGCGCGCGTCGGTCGAATAGCGCGCAAAGCCGCCGCCCAGATGGTCGTAGATGCCGCCCTGACACATTGCATCGAGCGCTTTTATGACCGCGTCGCGATAGACCGTCTGGCGGGTGCGCTTCCACGCCCGCCACAGCAGCTCGAAGATGCCGCATTGCGGGAATTTGGGGGCGGTGCCGATGCCGCCGTTGATCTGGTCGGTCTCGCGCAACAGCCGCTCGGCGATCGGGTCGAGCTGCGGCCTGCCGACAGCGCCGCCCTGCTGTGGCTGCGCCAGCCGTTGCAAAGCGTCGCGCAGCACCGTGACGTTCTTCGCTACGTCCTCGCGCTTGGCGCGGTAGGCTTCGCTGATCGCCTCGAGCACCTGGCCGAACCCCGGCCGCCCAAACCGCGCTTCGGGCGGGAAATAGGTGCCGCCCCAGAACGGCTCGCCATCGGGGGTCAGAAACATCGTCAACGGCCAGCCGCCCTGCTCGCCCATCAGCGCCAGCGCATGCTGGTAGACCTGGTCGAGATCCGGACGTTCCTCGCGGTCGACCTTGATGTTGACGAAGAGCTCGTTCATCCGCGCCGCGATCGCCCGGTCCTCGAAGCTCTCATGCGCCATGACGTGGCACCAGTGGCAGGCGGCATAGCCGATCGACAGCAGGATCGGCCGGTCGGCGGCCTTGGCGGCGGCCAATGTCGCCTCGCCCCACGGCTGCCAATAGACCGGGTTGTCACGGTGCTGCAGGAGATAAGGGCTCGTCTCTTCGCCGAGGCGGTTCTTGTCCATGACTGCTCCTGCCGTGCATATTTCTCGGGTGTGGCGGGCGGTGGCTGCATTGCCCTCGGCGCTGCGACGGGTTAGGTTTGCACTCTACTCCCAGAACGGCGGCCTGCGTCATTCGCTCCGCCGTCGCCCAACAGCGGAGAAAC
>DATKHX010000153.1:0-2337 GCA_035510075.1 Allostellaceae bacterium | reverse complement strand
GCCGCCGCCTGGCACATCGCCGCAGCGGTTTTATCTGTGCGGCGACGGCAGCCTCTCGGTCGATTGCCGAGGCGGTGCGGCCCGCACCTATCGCTACGATCCGCGCCACCCGATCCCCAGTTTCGGCGGGCGCAACATGCTGATCGACGCCGGCCCGCGCGACCAGCGCCCGGCTCAGTCGCTACCCGATTACGGCCTGATCTATCGAGGCGAGCCGCTTGACGCCGACCTGACGATCGCTGGCGCGGTCCGCGTTACTCTGCATGTCGAGTCCGACTGCCCAGACACCGACTTTGTCGCCAAGCTGATCGAGGTCACGCCCGAAGGGCGTGCCATGCTGCTGATGGATGGGTTGACGCGTGCGATGTACCGCGACCCGTCGGCAGGGCCTCAGCCGATGGCGCTCGGACAGGTCTGCCGGGTGACTATCGCCCTAGGCGACATTCACCACACGTTCCGCGCCGGCAACCGGATCGAAATCGATGTGACCAGCAGCAACTTCCCGCGCCGTGCCCGCAACACCAATAGCGGCCACCCCGTGCTGGCGCGCGATCGCGAGGCCGACATCCGCGTCGCCACGAACACAGTCCAGCACGCGCCGACGACCCCATCCTTTGTCGAACTACCGGTGCTCGGCCGCCAGAAACAAGCCCGCCAACCCCTGCGCACGTTTACTGATGAATCCTCCTCCCTTGGAGGGGGGTCAGTTTTCATGTCGCCTGACAGGGCGCATGAAGCTGTGGGGGGCGCGCGAGGGACCGAAAGTTTGCAGACTCACTCCTGGAGGGAGATGGATTCGAACTCTCGGTCCCCCATCAGCGGCGACACCCCTCAGCGACCGCGGGGTGAAGCCGCAAGCCGCCGCGAGCCGGTTGCCACTTCGCCGGAGAGATCCTCCCTCAGGGCGACCTTGATGATGGCACTGTCGGTCAGCTTCTCGAGGAACTGGCGGGAGAGATGAACCGACCCTCGAACAGGAAGAGGCGCATATCGGGGTATGGTGACCGGACCTGGACGCTAAAGGCAGATGAATGATTCGCGAGGTGAGGAGGCATATTCTCTTCCGACACGATGCTGAGCTCTCGGCGGAGAGGATGAGGTGACCGATGACGCGCCGCGAGTTTCTACCTCCTCTTGCCGGGGGAGCGGTGGGCTACGGGGTTCGCGGCCTTTCCGCGCGACGCGACCGTGCGGTTGGGGAAAGTCCGTGCGTTTGCACCCGGTGAGATGGCGTTCCTGAGCGGCGCGTGAAAACCCCAGTCACCATAGCGCCCGAGGCGCTCGATTTTACCCAGCTGATCCGTGCCGGCGAGACAGTCGGGTGGGCTGAGGCGACGGCGGAACCGGTATTCCTCACCCGCCTGCTTGATGCGCAGGCGGAGCGCTGCCCGCCATTCCGCGTTTTTTTCGCGCTGACCTTCAGCGACGGCTTCGCCGCCAACCACCCCAACGTCACCGTCACCGCATTGGGCGGCGCCAGCGCCGGGCGGCGGTTTTTCGCCGGCCGCGGCGACAACGTCATACCGGCCAATATTTCCGATATTAGCGGCCTGGTATCCAGTGGCCGCCTGCCGATCGACCTTGTGCTGCTACAGGTCAGCGGCCCGGACGCAACGGGGCGGTACAATGCCGGGCTCGGCATCGAGCATCTGCACGCGGCGATCGGCCGGGCGCGGTTGGTCATCGCGCAAGTCAACCCCGAATTGCCGTGGACCCATGGCGACACGGCGATCGAGCCGACGGCAATCGATGTGCTGGTGCCGGCCGCCGCACCGCCGATCGAACTGCCGGCGCGGCCGGCGGGGCGGATCGACCGCGCCATCGCCGACCACGTCGCCCGCCTGATTCCCGACCGCGCGACGATCGAGCTTGGCCTCGGCGTGATACCCCAGGCGGTGACCCGCGCGCTCGGCCGCAAGCAGGGTCTCGGCATCCATTCCGGAGCGATCGGCGATGGGATCGCCGATCTGATGGAGGCCGGCATCGTCGACAACCGGCACAAGGAGATCGACCCCGCCGTCACCGTGGCGACGATGCTGATGGGAACCTCGCGGCTCTACCGCTTCGCCGACCGCAACCCGGCGATCCAAATCCGCGCGACGTCCTATACCCATGAAGCGCTGGTGCTCGGCAATTTCCGCCGCTTCATCGCGATCAATGGCGCGCTCGAGGTCGACCTCACCGGTCAGGTCAACGCCGAGACCGCACGGGGAAGACATATCGGCCTTGTCGGCGGCCAAATGGATTTTATACGTGCCGCCAACCGCGCCGCGCAGGGGCGTTCGATCATCGCGCTGCAATCGACCGATCGCGAACGCACCCGTTCGCGCATCGTCG
>DATKHX010000152.1:0-17115 GCA_035510075.1 Allostellaceae bacterium | reverse complement strand
AACGAATGGCCGAAAGCCGCGGAGAACATCGTCAATAATCGCGAGATCGCGCTCAGCGTCGGGCACAACCCGCCGCCGCCGATCATCCTGACCAACGTCTCCTGCGCCGAGAGCCGCGACGAGGCGCAAGACCGGGCAATGCAGTGGCTCGGCAAGAAATGGGAGTCGATCGACAACCACTACCATTTCTCCGACGGCCATCTCGCCACGGTCAAGGGCTACGAAACCTACGGCAAGATGGCGAAAACCTATGCCCGCCTGCAGGACGAGGAGGAGCGGGTCCGGGCCACCGAGTTCTACGTCAGGATCCAGATCGTCGGCACGCCCGAGGACTGCCTCCGGCAGATCGGAGAATTGCAGCGGGTGACCGGGACCGACCATGTAGTGACCGAATTCTCGTTTGGCGGCATCCCGCATGCCGAGGCGGAAAAGAACATGCGCCTCTTCGCCAGCCGCGTTTTGCCGGTGCTGCAGCAGGACGCGGCGTTCGCAACCCCCGCGGCGCCGATCTTGCCGCGGCCGGCTGCCGCCCCCGACCTGTTCGCCCCGGCGTAAGCTGCTACCTTCTCTCGCGAGAACCGCCGTCGTGAGATCGCAGGACATCGAGCGGGCGCTGGGGCGGGCGCAGTGCCTGTGCGCGGCGCGCGGCGCGCGGCTGACGCCGGTGCGGCGGCGGGTGTTCGAGATGATCCTCGCCGCCGAGCAGCCGATCGGCGCCTATGCGCTGCTCGCCGCACTGCAAGGCGAGCGCGGCAAGCTCGGCCCTCCGACGGTTTATCGCGCGCTCGACTTTCTGCTCGCGCACAAGCTCGTTCACAAGGTCGAGAGCGTCAGCGCCTTTGTCGCGTGCGACGATGTCGAGCATCCGCACGAAAGTCAGTTCATGATCTGCGATGATTGCGGCGCCACCGAGGAAGTCCAGGACGAAGCGATCGTAGAGAGCCTGCGCCGGCTCGGCGAAGACCGCGGCTTTGCCGTCGCGCGCCAAGTCATCGAGGCACGGGGGTTGTGCCCGGCGTGCCGCGCAGCTCACCGCTGACCGCCGTGTTCGCGAAATCATTGACGCGAGGCGTTCCGGTCGGAACCCCGGAGCCGGGGCGTGCCGGGCGGGCCTCGCCCGGCACAGTTGGCGCACGATATTGCTCATTGGACGCTTCTCCCGCTACGTTCCGGGTCGCCATCAGGAGCGGAGGTCATCGGTGACGCAAGACGTGACGCAGGAGCCGCGCAACCGCTGGGAATTGTTGACGCAGACCGGTGCCGGAACGCCAATGGGCGAACTGCTGCGCCGCTACTGGTGGCCGATCGCGGGTGCCAGCGAGCTCGACCGGCCCGGCACCAAGCCGGTGCGGCTCTTGGGCGAAGATCTCGTCCTTTACAAGGATTTCGGCGGGCACCTGGGCCTTCTCGACCGGCATTGCCGGCATCGCCGCGCCGATCTCAGCTACGGCTATGTCGAGGAATGCGGGCTGCGCTGCAACTATCACGGCTGGCTTTACGACGCGGCGGGAAGCTGTCTGGCGCAGCCTTATGAGGACGTGGCGCATCCCGAGGCGCGGCTGAAGGACGAGATCCGCATCAAGGCCTACCCGGTCGCCGAACTGGGCGGATTGTTATGGGCGTATCTCGGGCCGGAGCCGCGGCCTCTGGTGCCCGATTGGGAATTCTTCTCGTGGCCCAACGGCTTCCGCCAGATCGTCAAGGCCGAGATCCCGTGCAACTGGTTCCAGTGCCAGGAAAACTCGATCGACCCGGTGCATTTCGAATGGACCCATTCGAACTGGAGCTTGCGGCTGAAGGGCCGCAATGGCCCCTACGCTCCGCACCACGTCAAGGTCGATTTCGGCGAATTCGACTATGGCTTCCAATACAAGCGCATCCGCAGCGACACCACCGCGGACGACGAGCTGTGGACCGTCGGCCGGGTCTGCCTGTGGCCGAACGCGCTGTTCACCGGCAACCATATCGAATGGCGGGTGCCGGTCGACGACGCGAACACGCTCAGCGTAACCTGGTGCTTCAACCGGGTGCCGCGGGAGAGCGAGCCTTATATCCAGGACAGCATCCCGACCTGGCAGGGTCCGATCCTCGACGAAAAAACCGGGCGCTGGATCACCAGCCACGTCATGAACCAGGACTTCGTGACCTGGGTCGGGCAGGGGCGGATCGCCGACCGCAGCCAAGAGTATCTCGGCCAGAGCGACCGCGGCATTGTCATGATCCGCCGCCGGTTTTTGCGCGACCTCGACGCGCTCGCGCGGGGCGACGACCCCAAGGCGGTGTTACGGGACCCGGCGCTCAACCATTGTATGCGCCTACCGGTGGCCGACCGTGCGCAGCTGATGAGCGGCCTGACGCGCGCCGAGATGCTGCAAGACCCGCTGAGCCGGCGCGGCCTCGAAGGCTACGTCTTCCAGACCGGCCAGCCGCCGGAGGTGCGCGCCGCCTTCCTCGCCGCGATGGGCTTCAACGGCGCGGAATTCTCGGCCGGCGCCGACCCGTTCGACCCGCTGTCGCCAGCGCCGAGCTAAGGGTTCCGCTGGCGTCTCGTCGACGCGAGGCTCGGCCAGCTTTGAATGTCACGGCCGGCGGGAATGTCAGGGCTTCGCCTGCGGTCAGGCCTCCGCGCGGGCGCGTTGCCGGCGCCGTTTCGCGCTCAACTTGCTTTTGCGGCGGGCGACGCGGGCACGGTTGCGCGCATTCCGGTCCGGGACTTTTGTCATCTCGCGTTCCTTTTCCATCGGACCGGATCGAAGCTCAGGCCTCGATCCGCTATGCGCAAAAAACTGGGGCGAGTGATCGGGTTCGAACCGACGACATCCAGATCCACAATCTGGCGCTCTAACCAGCTGAGCTACACCCGCCGCCAATGGTGGAGGTAGCGGTTCGCGCCCAGTGCGTCAAGACAGGGCGTCAAGGTTGGGCTTTCGCGCCGCATGCCCACATTTCGCCGATGACGATCTCTGCGCACGGCTGGTGGAAAAAGGCGGCGCTGACGCCGCAGCAGATGGCGGATGCCGACCGGCTGACGATCGCCGGCGGCGTTTCCGGCAGCACCCTAATGGAGAAGGCGGGCCTCGCCGTCGCCGATGCGGTCTCGCGGCGCTGGCCGCGGCGGCCGGTCGGCGTCCTGTGCGGCCCCGGCAACAATGGCGGCGACGGGTTTGTCGCCGCACGCATCCTGGCCGAACGCGGCTGGAGGGTGCGGCTGGCGTTGCTCGGCGACCTCGCGGCGCTGCAAGGCGCCGCCGCGGCTGCCGCGGCGCGCTGGCCCGGGCCAGTCGAGCCGCTGTCGCCGGCCCAGCTCGACGGTGCCGGCCTTGTGATCGACGCAATTTTTGGCGCCGGGCTGACGCGGCCAGTCGACGGGCTTGCACGCGCGGCGATCGAGGCGCTCGACCAAAGTGGGCTGCCGGTCGTCGCGGTCGACGTGCCGAGCGGCATCGACGGCGCAACCGGCGAGGTTCGCGGGGCGGCGCCGCGGGCGGCCGTGACGGTCACCTTCTTCCGCAAAAAGCCGGGGCACCTGCTGTTGCCGGGGCGGATCCATTGCGGCGAAACCGTGCTGGCCCAGATCGGCATCCCTGAGACGGTGCTCGACGAGGTCGCGCCGGACACTGCCGAGAACGACCCGGCCTGGTGGCTCGCCGGGCTGCCGCGGCCGCGCCTCGACAGCCATAAGTACACGCGCGGGCACGCGCTGGTGGCCGGCGGGGCGGTGATGAGCGGAGCGGCGCGGCTCGGCGCCCGCAGCGCGGCACGGCTCGGCGCCGGGCTGGTCACTGTCGCCGCCCCCGAAGCCGTGTTCCAGGTCTACGCCGCGGCGCTGACCGGGGTCATCGTTCAGCCGATCGGCGGGCTCGACGATTTCCGCGCGCTGCTCGAAGACAACAGGCGCAATGCCGCCCTGATCGGCCCGGGCGCCGGGGTCGGCGCCGAAACACGCGGCAAGACGCGCGCGATCCTCGCCGCCGGCAAGCGGGCGGTGCTTGACGCCGATGCGCTGACCTCGTTTGCCGACGATCCGAAGAGCCTGTTCGACGCGATCCGCTCTCCGGTCGTCATGACTCCGCACGAGGGGGAATTCGGCCGTCTTTTCGACACCGGCGGCGGCAAGCTCGAACGGGCGCGGCGCGCGGCGCGGCAGAGCGGTGCGGTCATCGTGCTGAAAGGGGCCGACACCGTGATTGCCGCCCCGGACGGCCGCGCCGCGGTCAACGCCAACGCGACGCCCGATCTGGCGACGGCGGGCAGCGGCGATGTCCTCGCCGGCATGGTGCTGGGGTTGCTGGCCCAGCATATGGAGCCGTTCGAAGCGGCTGCGGCGGCGGTGTGGCTGCACGGCGACGCCGCCCGCCGAATCGGCCCGGGCCTGGTCGCCGAGGACCTGGTCGAGGCGCTCGCGGCAGGGCTCCGCGATCTGGCGCGCGGGACGCAGGGTGGCGTGCTTCGGGGTTGACGGCGGCGCTGCTCTCGCGTCTCTCTCGGGCCCCGGCCACTAGCGCTAACGCTGCCATGAACGATCGCCCGCCCTCCGGTTTTTTCGAGGGCGTTTTCGACCGCACCCTGACCAATCTGCGCAGTGCGTGGCGCGACATTGCGCTCTCGGCGCGCGGCGTGTTGGCGCGCACGCCCCGCCCCGAGCTGTCCGGCGATGACATCGCCCGGCTGCGCGAGCAGATGCTGAGCTGCCTCGATGCCCGCGGCGGCGAGGTTACGGCCCGCGCGCGCGCCGCCGATCTCGGCCGCACCTATCTGCTGCTCGACGCCGAGGGCCGCGAGCGGTTCTTGCGGCTCCTCGCCGGCGAGTTCGATGTCGACCGCGCCGTAATCGACCGCTGCTGCGGCGAGCTTGCGCGTGCCGCGGGTCCGGTCGAGCGGGTCGCCGCCGAGCGCGAGCTGCGCGAGGCGCTGGAGCCGCCGCGGATCACCTTGTTGCGTCAATTCAATGCGCTGCCCGAGGGGGTCAAATTTCTGGTCGATCGCCGTGCCGAGCTGCTCGAACTGGGGCGGCACGATGCGCTCTTGCGTGGCCTTGCAGACGATCTGCGCCGCCTGTTGGCCAACTGGTTCGACATCGGCTTTCTCGAGCTTAAACGGATCGGCTGGGAATCACCGGCGGCATTGCTCGAAAAGCTGATGGCCTACGAGGCGGTGCACGAAATCCGCAGCTGGGCCGATTTGAAGAACCGGCTCGAGGTCGATCGCCGCTGCTTTGCTTTTTTTCATCCGCGGATGCCCGACGAGCCACTGATCTTTGTCGAGGTGGCGCTGGTGGCGGGCATGGCGAGCACCATCAGCGCATTGCTCGACGAGTCCGCACCGATCGGCGATCCGCAGGCCGCCGACACCGCGATCTTCTATTCGATCTCGAATTGTCAGCAGGGGCTCAACGGGATCAGCTTTGGCGATTTCCTGATCAAGCGCGTCGTCGATGCGCTTGCCGCCGATCTGCCGCGGCTGAAAGGATTCGCGACGCTCTCGCCGGTGCCGGGCTTTCGCGCCTGGCTCGATCGGCACAGCGAGGCGCGCGGCGGCTTGCTGCTGCCGGCAGAGCGCAACGCGATCGAGGCCCTTGGCGACGGGATCTCGGAGCGCGATCTGCCGGCGCTGCTCGATCGCCCCGATTGGCACACCGACCCGCAGCTGTCCGCGGTGCTGCGCGAACCTCTGCTGCGACTGTGCGCGCGCTATCTGGTCAGAGAGCGCGCACCTTCCGGCCGCACGCTCGACCCGGTCGCTCATTTCCACCTCAGCAACGGCGCGCGTGTCGAGCGCCTGAACTGGCTCGGCGACGTTTCGCCGAAGGGTTTGGAGCAATCCGCCGGGATCATGGTCAACTATCTCTATCGGTTGGCCGACATTGAAGCCAACCACGAAGCCTATCGCGGCGAGGGGCGGGTCGTCGCGTCGAGCGCGGTCCGCGGCCTGTCGCGGTCGGGTTGAGCGTGATGGAGGCGGCTTTTGGGGCGCCCCGCCTCGATCGCGAGCTCCCACGGCCCAACTCGACAACCCGCTCCCCCGGAACCGTCGCGACCCCGTCTAGGTTGCAAGGGATGTCTATGATAGGAAGGGCGGCTCGGCCGGGACGGTCGGCTGCTTCGACAGAATTCTGCGGCGGGTGTGGCGGAATTGGCAGACGCACTGGATTTAGGTTCCAGCGATGTAAATCGTGGGGGTTCAAGTCCCCCCGCCCGCACCATGGCGAAGGTGGTTTTTGAGAGGCTGATGCCGATGAAGCTTAGGTCTGCGGTTTGTCGGCGCGTTTCCGGCAAAAACGGTGAGCGCGGCGGGGCGGGCGTCGAGCCATGCAAGTAACTGAAACCAGCGCCGAGGGGCTCAAGCGCGAATTTCGCATTGTGGTGCCCGCCGACGAGCTCGAAGACAAGGTTGTCAGCCGGCTCGACGAGCTCGGCCGCACGATCCGGCTGCCGGGCTTTCGCCCGGGCAAGATCCCGATGCAGATCCTGCGCCGGCGGTATGGCCCTTCGGTGCTCGGCGAAGTGCTGGAGAGCACGGTCCAGGGCAGCTCGGCCGACACGATCCGCGAGCACAATCTGCGTCCGGCCCTGCCGCCGAAATTCGACATCGTCTCGTTCGGCGAGGGCGCCGATCTCGAGTACAAGATGCTGGTCGAGGTCCTCCCCGAGATCCCGGAGCCCAACTTTGGCGATCTCGACATCGAGCGCCTGATCGTTGAGGTGCCGGAAGACAGCGTCGAGGCGGCGGTGCAACGGATCGCCGAGCAGCAGCGCAAAACGGAACCGGTCGAGCGGCCCGCCGAAAACGGGGATATCCTGGTCGTCGATGTCGAGGGCAGGATCGGCGAGGAGGAGATACCGGGGGCGAGCGGCAAGGACCGTCAGATCATCCTCGGCTCCGGCGGGTTCATCCCGGGTTTCGAAGAGCAGCTCGTCGGCGCCGCGGCGGGCGAGCATCGCGAGGTCCGGGTCACTTTCCCCGAGGATTACGCGGCATCGCATCTCGCCGACAAGGAAGCCGTGTTCAACGTCGACGTGAAGGAGGTCCGGCAGCGCCTGCCCGCGGTTATCGACGACGAGCTCGCCATCGCGGTCGGGCTCGAAAACCTTCCCGAGCTGCGCCAGGAGGTGCGGCAACAGATGGAGCGCGATTACTCGACGGCCTCGCGCCTGCGGCTGAAACGCGCACTGCTCGACAAGCTCGCGGAGCGCTATGACTTCCCTGTGCCGGTCGGCATGGTCGACATGGAGTTTGACAACATCTGGGCGCAGCACCAGGCCGAAAAGGAGAAGCAAGGGGCGGATGCCGCGGACGGCGCAAGCGAGGGGGGCAGCGAGGCGATGGCAGGCTCCGCTGTCCCCGATCCGGTGGCGGCGGACGCTGCGGAACCCGGCGCGACGCCTATCGAAGCGGCAGCTGAGAGCATCGTGGCGGCTCCCGCCGGAGAGGAGCAAGGTGCCGCCGGCGAAGCGCTGCCCGCTGTCGACGATGGCGAGGAACCGGTCAAGGCCGAGTACCGCCGGATCGCGGAGCGCCGGGTTCGGCTCGGCCTGCTGCTTGCGGAGGTCGGACGCAGCAACAACATTACCGTCACTCAGGACGAGCTGAACCAGGCGATCACCCGCGAGGTGCGCCGGCATCCGGGCTATGAACGCCAAGCGTTGGATTTTTACCGCCAGAACCCGGAGGCTGTGGCCAGTCTGCGAGCGCCGATCTTTGAGGACAAGGTGGTCGACTTCATTGTCGAGATCGCCAAGGCCCCGGAACGGCGGGTGAGCCCGGAGGAGCTGCTGGCTTTGCCCGATCTCGACGACGATGATGCTACTACCGCGGGCGAGACAGCCGGCGCTGCGGCCGGGCCGCTGCCCTGATCCGCCGAACCCATACGCCGCCGCCGCGGCGTTGCCTAGGAGAGCCCAGATGTCGGAATATTTCGAGCAATATATGAACAACTTGGTGCCGATGGTCGTCGAGCAGACGAATCGCGGCGAGCGTGCCTACGACATTTATTCGCGACTGTTGAAGGAACGGATCATCTTCCTCGTTGGTGCGGTGCACGACGCGGTCGCCAGCTTGATCTGCGCCCAGCTGTTGTTTCTCGAGTCGGAGAACCCAGCCAAGGACATTGCCTTCTACATCAATTCGCCAGGCGGCGTGGTGACCTCGGGCCTGGCGATCTACGATACGATGCAATACATCCGCTCGCCGGTTTCGACGGTGTGCATCGGCCAGGCCGCGTCGATGGGCTCGCTCTTGCTGTGCGCCGGAGCCAAGGGCAAACGGTTCTCGCTTCCGAACTCGCGCATCATGATCCACCAGCCTTCCGGCGGCGCGCAGGGGCAGGCGACCGACATCGAGATCCAGGCTCGCGAGATATTGGCCTTGCGGGCTCGGCTCAACGAAATCTATGTGCGCCACACCGGTCAACCGCTCGAAGTCATCTCCACCGCAGTCGAGCGCGACAAATTTCTGTCCCCGTTCGAGGCGATGGAGTTCGGTCTCGTCGACGAGGTGGTCGAGAGCCGCCCCGGCGGGTTCGAGGAACGCGCCCGCGCCTGAGCCGTCGGTCCGGCGGCCGGGCCAAATATGATTAAGTAGTTGTTGATCCGTCGCGAGCACATATACTCGACGGCCGCGGCGGAGTGGTCCACGGTTGCCGGCGCGGCAGGCGAGGGGTGCCGACCGCAAAGCCTGGCCGTCAGCCGGGAAGGAAAGGCTGCAGAGGCGAAGAGACTGCTGCGGCTGACGACGGAGTGGCGATGACCAAATCCAGCGGTAGCGACTCGAAAAACACGCTCTACTGCTCGTTCTGCGGCAAGAGCCAGCACGAAGTCAGAAAGCTGATCGCCGGGCCGACCGTCTTCATATGCGACGAGTGCGTCGAGCTCTGCATGGACATTATCCGTGAAGAGCATAAGACGACCTTGGTCAAATCGCGCGACGGGGTTCCCGGGCCGCGCGACATCTGCAAGGTGCTCGACGATTACGTGATCGGCCAGGATCACGCCAAGCGCGTGTTGTCGGTCGCCGTGCACAATCACTATAAGCGGCTGGCGCATGGCGCCAAATCCAACGATGTCGAGCTGGCAAAGTCGAACATCCTGCTGGTGGGGCCGACCGGTTCGGGCAAGACGCTGCTGGCCCAAACCCTGGCGCGTATTATCGACGTGCCGTTCACAATGGCCGACGCCACGACCCTGACCGAGGCGGGTTATGTCGGCGAGGATGTCGAGAACATCATCCTCAAGCTGCTGCAGTCCGCCGATTACAATGTCGAGCGGGCGCAGCGCGGCATCGTCTATATCGACGAGGTCGACAAGATCTCGCGTAAATCCGACAACCCGTCGATCACCCGCGACGTTTCCGGTGAGGGCGTGCAGCAGGCGCTGTTGAAGATCATGGAGGGCACGATCGCCTCGGTCCCACCGCAGGGCGGGCGCAAGCACCCGCAGCAGGAGTTTCTGCAGGTCGACACGACCAACATCCTGTTTGTCTGCGGCGGCGCCTTTTCCGGGCTGGAAAAGATCATCGCGCAGCGCCGCCAGGGCACCTCGATCGGCTTTGGCGCCGAAGTGCGCGGACCCGACGAGCGCAAGACCGGCGAGATCCTCCGGGATCTCGAACCCGAGGATTTGCTGAAGTTCGGGCTGATCCCCGAATTCGTCGGCCGCCTGCCGGTTGTCGCCACGCTCGACGATCTCGACGAAGGGGCGCTGGTCGATATCCTGACCAAGCCCAAGAACGCTCTCGTCAAGCAATACCAGCGGCTGTTCGAAATGGAAGATGTCCGGCTGGAATTGAACGAGGAAGCGCTGAAGGCGATCGCCCGCAAGGCGATTCTGCGCAAGACCGGGGCTCGCGGGCTGCGCTCGATCATGGAGTCGATCCTGCTCGAATCGATGTTCGAGCTGCCGAGCCTCGTCGGCGTCAGCGAGATCGTCATCAACCGCGAGGTCGTCGAAGGCCGCACCCAGCCGCTCCACATCTACTCGGACCGCCGCGGCGATGTCGGCACGGCGGACTGATCCGGGTGCGATCGGGTCGGCTGCGATGCCAGGTTACTTGACTGCCGGCGGAACCGGGCCAACCTAGATACTCGATGCCTGTCCCGGCCGGTTCGGCTCGTTTCCGACCGGCCCTACGAAAAAAGAGGGCTCATGTCAGAACTCGTGCGCGGCGCGCTCTACCCCGTCCTGCCTCTTCGCGACATCGTCGTCTTCCCGCACATGATCGTGCCGCTGTTCGTCGGCCGCGAAAAATCGGTGCGTGCTCTCGAGGACGTGATGAAAGACGACAAACAGATCTTGCTCGTCACTCAGAAAAATGCCGCGCAGGACGACCCGTCGACCGCCGACATCTATACCGTCGGCACGGTCGGCACCGTGCTCCAGCTGCTCAAACTGCCGGACGGGACCGTCAAGGTGCTGGTCGAGGGCGGCCACCGCGCCCGGATCACGCGGTTTGCCGACAACGAGGCGTTCTTCCAGGCCTATGCCGACGGCATTCCCGAGAAAGCCGGGGAGCGGCAGGAGATGGCGGCGCTGGCCCGCACCGTGGTCACGCAGTTCGAGCAATACATCAAGCTCAACAAAAAGATCCCGCCCGAAGTGCTGGTCTCGATCAACCAGATCGACGATCCGGCCAAGCTCGCGGATACGGTCGCCTCGCATCTGAGCTTGAAAATTCCCGAAAAGCAGGAGCTGCTCGAAACCGAAGCCGCGGCCGAGCGCCTGGAGAAAGTGTTCGGCCACATGGAAGGCGAGATCGGCGTTCTGCAGGTCGAGAAGCGGATTCGCAGCCGTGTCAAGCGGCAGATGGAGAAGACGCAGCGCGAGTACTACCTCAACGAGCAGATGAAGGCGATCCAGAAGGAGCTCGGCGAGGGCGAGGACGGCCGCGACGAGATGGCCGAGCTCGAGGAGCGGATCAACAAGACCGCCTTCACCAAAGAGGCCCGCGACAAGGCCATGGCGGAGCTCAAAAAGCTGCGCAGCATGAGCCCGATGTCGGCCGAGGCGACCGTGGTGCGCAACTACCTCGACTGGCTGTTGTCGGTGCCGTGGAGCAACCGGACCAAGATCAAGCGCGACATCAAGAGCGCCGAGAAGGTCCTCAACGCCGATCATTTCGGACTGGAGAAGGTCAAGGAGCGGATCCTCGAATACCTAGCCGTCCAGCAGCGCATGAAAAAGATGAAGGGCCCGATTCTCTGCTTGGTCGGGGCGCCGGGCGTGGGCAAGACTTCGCTCGGCAAATCCGTCGCCCGCGCCACCGGGCGCAACTTCGTACGCATGTCGTTGGGCGGGGTGAGGGACGAGGCCGAGATTCGCGGCCACCGGCGGACCTATATCGGCTCGATGCCGGGGAAGATTTTGCAGGGTATGAAAAAGGCGAAGTCTTCGAACCCGTTGTTCCTGCTCGATGAGGTCGACAAGCTCGGCGCCGACTGGCGCGGCGACCCGTCCTCGGCGCTGCTGGAGGTGCTCGATCCGGAGCAGAACGGGACCTTTAACGACCACTACCTCGAAGTCGACTATGACTTGTCGGACGTGATGTTCGTCACGACGGCGAACACCTTGCGCATCCCGCAGCCGTTGCTCGACCGCATGGAGATCATCCGCATTCCCGGCTACACCGAGGACGAGAAGGTCGAGATCGCGCGCCGCCACCTGATCCCCAAACAGATGGCGGCGCACGGTATTCGCAAAACCGAGTGGAGCATCAGCGAAGACTCGATCCGAGACCTTATTCGGCACTACACGCGTGAAGCCGGGGTCCGCAACCTCGAACGCGAGATCGCCAACCTCACGCGCAAGGCGATCAAAGACATCCTGATGAAGAAAACCGAGCGGGTCGCCGTCACCCGTCGCAACCTCGAGAAGTATGCCGGCGTCAGGCGCTTCCGGTTCGGCGAGGCCGAGGGCGAGGATCTGGTCGGGGTCACCACCGGGCTCGCGTGGACCGAAGTCGGCGGCGAGCTCTTGACGATCGAAGCGGTGACGCTGCCCGGCAAGGGCCGGGTTACGGCAACCGGCAAGCTCGGCGACGTGATGAAGGAATCGGTTCAGGCGGCTGAGAGCTTCGTCAAGTCCCGCAGCCACGCTTTTGGCATCAGGCCGACAATATTCGAAAAGCGCGACATCCACGTGCACGTCCCGGAGGGGGCCACACCCAAGGACGGGCCTTCGGCGGGGGTCGCCATGGTCACCTCGATCGTATCAGTGCTGACCGGGATCCCGGTCAACAGCTCGGTCGCGATGACCGGCGAGATCACGCTGCGCGGTCGCGTGCTGCCGATCGGCGGGGTCAAGGAAAAGCTGTTGGCGGCGTTGCGCGGCGGGCTGAAGACCGTGCTGATCCCGCAGGACAACGAGAAGGATCTCGCGGAGATCCCCGACAATGTGAAGCGCGGATTGAAAATCATCCCGGTCAGGACCGCGGATGAACTGCTCGGCCATGCGCTGGCGGCGCCCCTGACGCCGGTCGCGTGGTCGGATGACGGCGAAACGGCGCCGGTCATTCCCGCAGCTGGCGAGGGGCGGTCGGGCGTCGTCACGCATTGATTGCGTGGCCGCGCCGAATTCATTCGCCCGTCGAGGGTAATGCCGCATCCGAAACCGGCTGTAATGCCTCAAAATCGCTACGATTCTATGTCGGCGCGGTGATTGACCGAAAGCCGCTCGCGCTCTAAACTGTTCGGCGAACAGGTTTAGCGAATGGTCTCGGATACTCAGGGGGCAGCCGGTGAACAGGAACGAACTCGTCGATGCCGTCGTCAACAAATCCGAATTGAAAAAGTCAGAGGCGAGCCGGGCCGTCGATGCTGTGTTCGACTCGATCGCCGAGGCGTTGAAAGGTGGCGATGAGGTGCGGTTGGTCGGGTTCGGCACCTTCTCGGTCGCCGCGCGGGCTGCATCCGAGGGCCGCAATCCCCGTACCGGCGAAAAGATCAAGATCGCGGCGTCGAAGCAGCCCAAATTCAAGCCGGGAAAGGGGCTGCGCGACTCGCTGAACTGACCGCGCGACGGAAAACCCGCCGAGCTGGTGAACGGAGCCGAGCGCCGTCCACAGTGGGCCTCGGAACGGTCGCCGGGATCGGGGGCGATTAGCTCAGTCGGTAGAGCATCTCGTTTACACCGAGGGGGTCGGGGGTTCGAGTCCCTCATCGCCCACCACGCGGCGATTTTCCCACGCGGCGACTTTCGCGGTGCAATAGCGCCGAACGCCGGGGGGCGGCGGCCGAGCCGGCTCTGGTGTGCTTGACACCCTCCGCGAGGAGTAATAAGGGTTAGCGCCGTCGGGACGCTTGTCCCGGCCGCGGCCGAGGGGGCGTAGCTCAGTTGGTTAGAGCGCCGGCCTGTCACGCCGGAGGTCGCGGGTTCGAGCCCCGTCGCTCCCGCCATCGACCCCGAGCCGTTGGATCGCTGCGGCGCCGTGGCCGGCGCGCCGACGGAGGATCCGGCCTATTCAATAATGCCTGGACGGGCCGCGCCGCATTCGAGCCGATGCCGACGCGACCACGGTTCGAGCCGCAGTCGGTCGATGCCCGGAGTTGGTCGATGCAAACGCTGTTGCGCGAATATTTCCCGATACTGATCTTCATCGCGATCGCCGGCGCGGTGGCGGTGGCGATGGTCGCCGGCTCGGTTCTGCTCGCCCGGCAGCGGCCCGACAGCGAGAAGCTCTCCCCTTACGAGTGCGGCTTCGAGCCGTTCGAGGATGCTCGCATCCGGTTTGACGTGCGCTATTATCTTGTCGCCATCTTGTTCATAATCTTCGATTTGGAGGTCGCGTTTCTGTTTCCGTGGGCGGTGTCGCTCGGCGATATCGGCCTGTTCGGATTTTGGTCGATGGTGGTGTTCCTCGGGGTGCTGACGATCGGCTTCATCTATGAATGGCGCAAGGGGGCGCTCGAATGGGAATGAGCGAGGTATCCGCCCGCCCGGTTCCGCCCGGCGCCGAACAAGACCTGCTGTTGCGGGCGGCGACGAGCGAGGTCCAGGACAAAGGCTTCGTCGTCGCCAGGCTCGACAATCTGGTCAACTGGGCGCGCAGCGGCTCGCTGTGGCCGATGACCTTTGGGCTCGCCTGCTGCGCCGTCGAGATGATGCACGCCGGCGCCAGCCGCTATGATCTCGACCGGTTCGGCGTCGTCTTCCGCGCCAGCCCGCGCCAGGCCGATGTCATGATCGTCGCCGGCACGCTGTGCAACAAGATGGCTCCCGCCCTGCGCAAGGTGTACGACCAGATGGCCGAGCCGCGCTGGGTGATTTCGATGGGTTCGTGCGCCAACGGCGGGGGCTATTACCACTACTCGTACTCGGTGGTGCGTGGCTGCGATCGCATCGTCCCGGTCGACATCTACGTGCCGGGCTGCCCGCCCACGGCGGAGGCATTGCTTTACGGCGTCCTGCTGCTGCAGAAAAAGATCAGGCGCACCAACAATTTCGCCCGCTAGCCGAACCCGATGGAAGAGCGGTTGAAAGAACTCGCCGGCCTTCTCTCGGCGGCATTGCCGGCGGCGGTGACGGGCAGCGAGATCCGCCATCGCGAGCTGTCGATCCGGGTGGGGCGCGCGGCGCTGCCTGAGGTTCTGCGCTTTCTGCGCGACGACCCGAAATGCCGCTTCACGATATTGTGCGACATTTGCGGGGTCGATTTTCCCGATCGGCCGTTGCGCTTCGAGGTCGTCTATAACCTGCTCAGCATTAGGCTCAACCAGCGCATCCGGATCAAGGTCGAGACCGACGAGAACGAGCCGGTGCCGTCGGCGACCGGGCTCTACAGCAGCGCCGGCTGGTGGGAGCGCGAGGCGTGGGATCTGTACGGCATCTATTTTTCCGACAATCCCGACTTGCGCCGGATCTTGACCGATTACGGTTTCGAGGGGCACCCGCTGCGCAAGGATTTCCCACTGACCGGCTATGTCGAGCTGCGCTACGACGAGCGGCAAAAACGCGTCGTCTATGAGCCGGTGCGGCTCCAGCAGGAATTCCGCAGCTTCGATTTTCTGTCACCGTGGGAAGGCATGGACAAGGTGTTGCCCGGCGACGAGAAAACCGGGGAAGGCGAGGGCGCGCCGCCGGCCGGAGGTGCTGCCGGAGGTGCGGGGTGAGCGACGACCGTCTGCCGCCGGCGGGCGATCTCGCCAGAGATCTCGAGGGCCCGCCGCACATCAAGAATTTCACGATGAATTTCGGGCCGCAGCATCCGGCGGCGCATGGCGTGATGCGGCTCATCCTTGAAATGGACGGCGAGATCATCGAGCGCGTCGACCCGCATATCGGGCTGCTGCATCGCGGCACCGAGAAGCTGATCGAATACAAGACCTATCTGCAGGCGATCCCGTATTTCGACCGGCTCGATTACGTGTCGCCGATGTGCCAGGAGCACGCTTTCGCGCTCGCCGTCGAAAAGCTGATGGGCATCACGCCGCCGCCGCGCGCCCAATATATCCGCGTGATGTTTGCCGAGGTCACCCGGATCCTCAATCACCTGCTGTGCGTCTGTGCGTTTGCGCTCGATATCGGCGCTTTGACCCCGTTCCTCTGGGGATTCGAGGAGCGCGAGCGGCTGATGG
Source organism: Allostellaceae bacterium (assembly GCA_035510075.1). GTDB lineage: Bacteria > Pseudomonadota > Alphaproteobacteria > ATCC43930 > CGMCC-115725 > AP-15. The sequence goes on along the minus strand of DATKHX010000152.1, from coordinate 1,553 downwards.
AATTCTACGAGCGCGCTTCGGGGGCACGCCTGCACGCCAACTATTTTCGTCCGGGCGGGGTGCATCTCGACCTCCCTGCCGGTCTCGCCGAAGACATCCTGGCGTTTTGCGAGACTTTCCCGAAAACGATCGACGACATCGAGCGGCTGTTGACCGAGAACCGCATCTTCAAGGAGCGCAGCGTCGACATCGGCGTCGTCACCGCCGAAGAGGCGGCGGATTGGGGATTTTCGGGGCCGATGCTGCGCGGCTCGGGGGTCGCCTGGGATTTGCGCCGGGCCCAGCCGTATGACGTCTACGACAAGATGGATTTCGACGTGCCGATCGGCCGCAACGGCGATTCCTACGACCGCTATCTGGTGCGGGTCGAGGAGATGCGGCAGTCGATCCGCATCATCAAGCAGGCGCTCGCCCAGATGCCAGCCGGCCCGATCAAGGTCAACGACCGCAAAGTCTCGCCGCCGCCGCGCGCCGAGATGAAGAGCTCGATGGAAGCGCTGATCCATTTTTTCAAGCTCTACACCGAGGGGTATCACGTGCCAGCCGGCGAGACCTATACGGTGGTCGAGGCGCCGAAGGGCGAGTTCGGGGTCTACCTCGTCTCGGATGGGACCAATCGGCCTTATCGCTGCAAGATTCGGGCGCCGGGCTTCGCCTTTTTGCAGGCCGCCGATTTCATGTGCCGCGGGCACATGCTGGCCGATGTCGTCGCGATCATCGGCTCGATGGACATCGTTTTCGGCGAGATCGACCGATGAACACCCCCGCAACACCCCGGGTATTCGAGCAGCCGGCAAGCTTTGAGTTCACTGTGGAGAATTTGCGGGCCGCGGAGGCCCATATCGCCAAATACCCGGCGGGGCGGCAGGCGAGCGCGGTTTTGCCGTTGCTCGACCTGGCACAGCGGCAATGCGGCGGCTGGCTGCCGCGCGCGGCGATGGATTACGTCGCCGATATGCTCGACATGGCGGCGATCCGGGTCTACGAGGTCGGGAGCTTCTACACGATGCTCCACCTGCGGCCGGTCGGGCGCTATCTGCTGCAGGCCTGCACGACGACGCCCTGCTGGCTGCGCGGCTCGGACGACGTGGTCGGCGCTTGCGTGCGCAAGCTCGGGATCGGCGTCGGCGAGACGACCGCCGACGGCCTGTTCACGCTGGTCGAGGTCGAATGCCTCGGCGCCTGCGTCAACGCGCCGATATTGCAGGTCAACGACGATTTCTACGAGGATCTCGACGGCCCCGCGATGGAGGCCTTGCTCGAGGCGTTGCGCGCCGGGAGCCCGCCGCCGCCCGGCTCGCTTATCGGGCGGCACGGCTCGGAGCCGATCACCGGCCGCACCACCTTGACCGCCTTCGCAGACAGCTCCGGCACCGGCTCCGAGAGGACATGATGCTCGCCGACAAGGACCGCATTTTCACGAACCTCTACGGCCTGGACGATTGGCGGCTCGCCGGCGCGCGCCGGCGCGGCGATTGGGACGGCACTAAAGATCTGATCCTGAAGGGGCGCGATTGGATCGTCGAGCAAGCCAAAGAGTCCGGCTTGCGCGG